>CAZQIP010000272.1:0-22767 GCA_964593655.1 uncultured bacterium
AATTTTCGCACTTCTGCTATTGTTTCACCCGCCGCGATACACCCGGGAAGATCGGGGACATACGCACTGCAACCATTTTTTTCTCCTTCAAAAATAATAACATATTCCATCGTGTTTATTCACCTCACCATTTGAGTCCTGCTTGTCTTAGGACGCTGTTGAGTGTACCGGAGCGGACATCCGCACTTAGTTTTCCTGCGACTGTCACAGTCCCCTTTTTTGTCAGATGTTTAAATTGCCTATGACTGCCCCGCGTCCGGACGAGATACCACCCATCGTCTTCAATGAGTTTTACGAGCAATCGAACCTTCATAATAAACTTTTAACGATTTTGAGCTCGCTGAGTAAGCGAAATAGCGGTGTCTCATCTTTATGCAGAAAACAGTTCTTTCCTATTTTCGGTACCATCATCACCCTTCATATTCTTTCTGGCTAAAAGCGGCTGAAACTTTGCCTTCATCGTTTTTCGATTCTTCAACATGGAACGAGCATATAACGCGACCTTCATGGATTACCAGTAATTTACCATTACCGTCAAACTTTATACCAGCCTTGAACCCATTGGTTTGATACACTGTTGCTATAACGTTATAGCCTGATGAATTTATACCTTTGAGACCAACATTTTGCTTTTTCATTCATTAATTTCCTTCTGTATTGCAAAGGAGGTCGTATGATGCAATTAGATCCCACTCCATCAAAGTCGGGAACGGACGCGCCATAATTGTTCACGCATTTTTTTAAATAACGAGGTATTCCATATAGATTATACCCGCCAAAAAACCACTTTGTCAAGTTAATTTGATAACTCACCATAGTTAGACAGGTGACTCCTAACAGACCCACTTTGGCGGGGTATCTGTTTCTCAAAGGTTTACATGTGGTTCGTAACACACATCTCATCATTTTAGGTTTACAATGAGAAAAACTAAACCGGCCAACGATCCCGGAATTGCGTGACCATCGCTTCAGGGGCACCGTGTTGTGCCAAGAAGTCCAAAAACGCTTGGTAGAGTCGACGTGCCTCTGCCGTATCCGATTCAAATCGATTCTGCATCTGCTCCGGATCGGAAGGCAAATGGAACAAAGACTTTGGGGCACCTCGGTTTTCTAAAAGCAGAGACCAAGTGCCATCAGTAATATTGCCGTGCGGACTTCCACCGTCAGGACTCCATCCACCAACCCAAGCACCGTGCGTAACGGCATATTCGCGTCCCGTGTCAGTGTTTCCCATGATAGCAGGCAGGAGGCTGTTGCCTTCTACTTGTGCCCCGCGCTCAGCACCGAACACATCAATAACAGTGGGAGGGATATCGACGATGCTTGCAAGTGCGTCCGTGTGGCGTGGTGTTGCCTCTGGATGATAAACCAGCAGTGGGATATGGATAATCTCTTCATACATGCTAAGATTTTTAGCGAGCAGCCCGTGTTCACCCAATAGAAAACCGTGATCCGCCATGAAGATTACCATCGTATTTTCCAGCAACCCCATGTACTCAATTTTCCGCAAAAGTTGTCCGATCCAATTGTCAACCAGTGAGGCTTCCGCGCGATAGAGCGCATTAAGACGTTCCGTCTCGCGTTCATTCATCGGATTAGGACCGTAAGGCGGATAGATCGGTTCGGGGCCGTCATAATCGCTTGCATCGAAACGCTTTAGATACCATTCAGGCGCATCCCACGGTTCATGTGGATCGAAGGTGTCCACCATCAGGTAGAAGTTTTCGTGCTGGTAGTTCCGTTCCAGCCAATCGCAAGCCGTTTGCACAGTCTGTGCGACGAAAGTATCTGCCTCCGTTTGCCGAAAGTCGGTATTTCTAATGTGGTTGCCGAGTCCAAGGGGTAACTTGTTTGGATGTGTCCGTGTATATTCGCGATACCGTAATGAATCCTGCGATTCATAATCGTACGGGTGTGTCTCTAAGCAATCGCCTTCCTGCCCGCGAATCCATTTCCATCCGGTGAAACCGCGATTATAAAAGAAACCGTTGTTGATATGGTGCGGCGTATCCGCAATCATCATACTCACAACACCGGCTTTTGTTAAATCCGTCGCGATGACCGGTACATCTCGTTTGAGGGGTTCCCATCCGCGCCGACAAATACCGACCTGCCCTGTCACCAAATCGCCTCGGATCGGCACAGTCGGATAACTACACACATAAGCTTTGTCAAAAACGACGCATTTTTCCGCGAAGGCATTTAGGGACGGCGTGTATCCCTTTCCGCCATAAATAGCAAGGTTATCGCGTCGAAACGTATCTGAAATAATGTGGATTATGTTCATATTAATGTCTCCATACTGTTTTCAAATCTAAGAAGAAAATGGCTGTCGGCTATCGGTGATCAGCAATCAGTGTTTTGTTATTGCTCGTAGAACCTTTTTGCGAAAGTTAAAATGTTATGGTATACTGATTGATTGCCGTCTGCTGACTACTGATGACTAATCCTATTATACACTGTCTTCGGTTTCTGGTGAAGTGTTTTCACGGGTAGCCATCTGCACCACAGCCGGTAACAACCCATAAATCCCCCAAAAAGGAATTCCAATCGCATCACCGTTCAAAAGATTGTTCACCGTAAAATGCACCATCAATGAAATCTCCGCTGCCATCAATCCGATGACAGCAGAACGATAAAAACCGTCGTCTATCGTTTTGAGTGCGCGAAAGCCGTAACGTAAGAAGGCGATATTCAACCATACCCATACGCCTAATCCAACGATCCCCAATTCCGCCATCACTTGAAGGTATTCGCTATGTGCGCCGAGTTGATACTGCGCCGTGTAACTACCAACGAGTGCTACATCTTCTTCGTAAAGCATCGCAAACGCGCCATAGCCTTTACCCAAGATCGGACTCTCAAGAAACATCACAATCGCCTGTCCCCACCGTAGCAGGCGCGCGCGGTTGGAAGCATAACTGATATCTACCGCCGACGAAACCCGCTCAATAATAATGCTGTAGACACCCGGCAAACTCAGACATACCAGTAAGATGAGACACGCCGCACCGATAAATAGAATCTTTTTATGTCTAACACCTCTTCCGAGTTGCAGGAGCATAAAACCGACCGCGACAATAACGGAGAGCCAGACACCGCGCGAAAAGCACATCAGAAGTCCTACGCTGAAACAGACGAACCACGCTGTCCATAACACTCGATCATAAGTGCTATTGTCAAACAGAAGACGGCTCAGGCAAACCAAAAAGAAGATTGCGGTGAAGGCACCGTAAACGGAGTAATTCGTAAACGGCGCGCTTCGATAGGCACTTGTCCACTGCCACGCGTCAATGTGATAGATGAGGACAATCACTGTCCAGATAACAGCGACCGCGGCGGAAGGAAAGATAGCAATAAACAGTCGTTTCAGGGTCGCTCTGTTTTGGATAACAGCATACACTATTATGCTAAACAATATGTACACCGTCGCACGGAGCGCACCTTTGAGTGTACCAAAAAGATCAGGCGTATTGATTGCTGAAAGGAAGGTAACGAAGATATAGGCGCAAAGCGGTACCAAGAACGGAAAGGTATTTTCTGGTTTCTTTTTCTGGAGTGCCCAGTCAACTATTTTTTGCACGCAATAAACAGCGACGAGCATGCCCAATAGCGGTTCTGTCGGTGTTTGAATCTCAAAGCGACCCGGGAGAATGTAACGGAATGAAAATGGCAGGGCAATTAACAACAGGTAGACCGCGAGTTCCATGCCGAGGAAAACGAAGGCACCCGTTACAGCCAGCAAACTGAGGAGCGGGAGCGGGGTGTCCGAGTAACCGCCGACAATGCCACCGACCCCGAGACAAACAACAAAAAAAAGAATTCGCTTGCCATGCTTTAAAAACATCCGCGGAATGGTTATCGGTTAAAACTTCATTTTGACACCGAGTCCGATTGCAGTGCCATCTAAAATCAGGTCAAGTGGTATAGCACCCGCCGTTTTTACTGTTTTAAGTATCCGTTTCAATTCAAGGTTAAGCGCAAGGTTATGTTCCCACTGAAACAATTCTGCCCCAATGAGCACATATCCGGTTGTACCGGAAGAACTGTCATCAAAACTGATACCTTGCTGTTCAATCAAATCCACTGCGCTGCCACTAAAACTCGCCCCCAAAAAACCGATGCCACCGCCCAAATAGATCGGTAGAAACTCGGACAGCAAAACCGGACGGTAGATGAGTTGATATGAAATCGGAATGAGTGTGGCAGAGAGGTTCGCTGAAGTAGGAGGTGGAATATCAAGTTCCATCTGCCAATAGCCAAACTCGAAACGTGAATCCAATTCCGGTGTATGTTCAAAGACAACCGAAACCGTAGGCAACAGCGCACTCGGAACGCTTGATACGCCGACACTCTGGAGAATAGTCGTTAAATCACCTAATTCCGGTTTATATGAAAACAGGGAAAGTTGAAATGAGGGAGCCTTAAGATGTGCTCCCAAGAAATCTCGGACGGGGGACGGGCGCAAGGGCGGAGTATCAACAGTCTCCGCACGTGTCAGACAGGGCAGCAAAAGCAGCAGCAACATGAAGCATACAAATATTAAGCGCATAAAGGTAACGACCTTATCCGAGGGGTGCTGTAGGACAGTAATATGGCAACGATGGGCGGGCAAGGGACCCGCCCCTACGTTGGTATGAAACAGTTCGGCTACATCATTGCGCCCGCGGGGAGCAAAATGACTTCGACCCTGCGATTCATAGCTCTGCCAGCGGCAGTATTTTGCGAGGCGACAGGTTTCGTGTGTGCCATGCCAACTGCCTCTATTCTGGCGGCATCAATTCCTTTGGATTTCAAGTATTTTGCTGCCGAATTGGCGCGTGACTGTGAGAGGTCCCAGTTGCTTCGATGACTGCCGCGCAGTACCGGCGTGCCATCAGCATGTCCAACAACCTTGATCTTTGCATCCGATGCCATGAGTTGATCGACGATACCGTCAAGGATCTCTTTGTCTTTGCTCGATAGACCCGTCTGCCCACTGCCGAAGTTGACGGTAGCCACCAGCATTGGCTTGGCGGAAGCCTTCGCATCGACCATTGCGACTTTTTCGTCCAAATTCATCAATTTAGCTTGAATATCTTTGATCGCTGCGTCTTGCGCTTTATCGGACTTCTCATGTGCCATGATCTGTTCTTGCAATTTGGCATCTAAGCTTTTCGCAGCGTCCATCGATTCTTTGCCTTGCATGTCAATAGCCTTCGTTAGGTCGGCGCGGAGTTGCGCGTCCCCTTCTTTGGCTTTTTGCTCTGCAGCAGCGATCGTGTCAGCATCACCCTGTTGAGACGCGGCAATCGTCTCTTCTTTCGCTTTGGAGATTGCTTCCGTCGTATCTGCACTATGCTGATCGACTTTGCCCTCTAACATCGTGATTTTGTTTGACATGTCAGAATTGGCCTGGTCCATCTTTGTGACATGTTCATTCTTCCACATTTCAAACTCTTCTTGGTCCAACTTGGCGCAGCTACTAATAACAAGCGCAACGCCCAGAAGAGTGATAATTGTGAAAGCGGTTCTACTTAGCATGGATTCCTCCTAATTTTTTACGACAATTTTGGGTGTTACTCGCAAACCGACATAAAAGCGTCGGCTGCTAAGTTACGCCAAAATAATATACCCTATTTTCCTCGGAATTCTTCTCAAATCCCGTTTTGAACGTATGTATGCAAACGGAATAATTACTGTCCCGCGCGCAAACAACGGTTTTCAATGCCCGAAACTGCATCGCGAACTGGCAAAATATGGAAAACCTGCAAGCGATTTATTCGCACAGGTGCTTGTAATATAAATTATATCACTTTTCTCCAAAAAAAGTCAAAAGTTTTTTTCGCAACCATCAGAACGATCGGATTGGATGTTAAAACACCCTTGATTTTTGATGCGAAATAAGATAGAATTTGGTATCCGTAGTACTCAGAAACCGACACTGATGAAAGTACTTTGCAAGTATCGCGAGACTAAATATTATCAAAACCAAGGACTACTGACAGTATGGGACAGATAAGCATTATCTTAATCGCAGGATTACTCTTTCTTTTCTACTTTGAACCGTCACAAACAAACATAAACATCAGCGATATGCAGGTGGTGCTTTGGACAATTGTCCTGACAGGTTTCCCGGTACTCATTACGTGTTTCGTAACATCGTACGTGGCGCGAACCTTTCCCGCGGACAAAGAGGAGAATCTACCGAAACTCTATCGTTTGCGACGCTTCATGATCGTTTTTGAGTGTATTAGCTTAGCAGCGTATCTGTGTAATCTATACCTACTGAATTTCCCCACCTTGATCGATAAGCACCTCGCCTTCTTTCCTATGAGGAACCTACGTCAAATATTCGCATTGCTTCCGCTGCTGATCGGACTCATCTGTATCCGACTCGCGTTCTATCAAGTGAATCGGCTCCAACAAGGGCACTACCGAGAGGTCGCCACGCTTCAACTCAAATTTCTGATCTTCCCCCTGCTACCGATGTTTGTTTATCTCGCCACAGTAGATGTTGTGTATTGGCTTCCCAATTCAGCACAGATGTTCATCCTCGAACATCCCTATGTTTTAATAGGGTTGATCTTACCTGTGATTGCATCCGCTTTTATCTTTGCGCCATTACTCATGCAGTTTCTATGGAAAACGGAACCATTGGCGGTGGGTTCAGCATTGAAGCGAAAATTAGATTTGTTGACGAAACAGAGTGGTATAAAATACCGGGATATTGTGGTGTGGCAGACCGGTTCGCTGTTAATAGCAAATGCTGCCGTCGCGGGGACCTTTCCTTGGAACCGCCGAATTTTCCTGACAGACGCACTCCTCGAGTACTTTACGGATGAAGAAATCGAAACCGTCGTTGCCCACGAACTTGGCCATATCCGCTACAGACACATTCCGACGTATATGCTGTTTTCGGTTTTCTATCTATTGAGTTATCTGTTTTTCTTTATTCTTGTTGAGGAACCGTTGGTCGCATATTTTCAGGAATCACAAATCTTGCCAACGTTATGTTCCTTAACTTTTCTCATCGTCTATTTCGTGTTTATCTTCCGTTATTTGTCAAGACGTTGTGAACATCAAGCGGACCTATATGCGGCTGCGCTCACGGAGAAACCGGAAGCATTCAAAAATGCATTGGTGAAACTTGCCGTGTTGAATTCTGTGCCAAAATCAATTCGACGGTTCTTTGAAATATTCAACACACACCCATCTATCCACCGACGGATTGATTTTATCAATCAGTGGATAGAACAAAATTCAGCCATTCAGCGATATAAAAATTATCTGCTTGAAGTCAAAATCTTAATCGCGTTGCTTCCGATATTTGGCATCCTTGCACTACTGTTGCTCCGTTAGGCAACAAAACCGATACGCAATCAGATAAAGTTCAGCGATCCACAATCGCCTCAATCGGAAGGCTGCTCTTCCGTATCCGCAGTAAAGGATATCTCATCGGGTTCAGTATCCTCTTCAATCGCAAATTGGAGTCGCTCCACTATCCGGTGTAATGGCAATTCGTACTCTTCTTGAAGGCGACGCTTTTCATCAGCGATGTGGAATGCAACGAGCAATGGAACCCTCGTTTCATCAAAGCCCCTCCTGAGATAGGATTCAACTAAACTTTTGACATAGTCAACAAGTTCGGCAATGGCTTCCGAAGTTAATTCCTCAGTCGGTTTGATAGTATAAGGTGTTCCAAGTATAACGAATCGAATTGGCTTATTAAGATCGTGTTCTTGCTGTTCCATTATGTCGTTATTGACCCCTTTCGTATTTTTTTAGGGTTATCAGTTTTAGTCCCGTAGGGACGATATGTTTATAGTGCCTGGTGCATTGTCGCCGTACACGGTGCGATACCTGTCCATTTTTCAAAAGCGATGGCCCCTTGATGCACCAACATACCGATGCCACCGACGGTTGCACAGCCGCGTGCAGCGGCGGCGCGCATGAGGGGTGTCACCGGAGGCGTGTATACAATATCGTAAACAGTAGTATTCGGTTGAAGCCAATCGGCAGAAATCAACAGCGGATGTGTTGCATCCATGCTCACCGTCGCAGTGTTGATGAGAAGCATGCTCTCACGAACGGCAACGGGCAATTGAGCATCCGTAAGCCCTAAGCCTCGCATGGATATGCCCGTTTTTTGCCCCATCTCTTCAGCTAAGGCGACAGCTCTTTCGACAGTACGGTTGGCGATCGTAATCAAAGCCACACCCGCGAGTGCTAACGCAACGACCACTGCCCTCGCAGCACCGCCTGCCCCTAAAACAACAACATTTTCACCTACCGGCACGGACATGTTTTCGTTCTCCTCTAAGGCTCTCAAAACACCCGGCGCATCCGTATTGTCGCCGTGTATCCCTTCATCGCTAAAGGTGAGTGTGTTCACTGCCCCAATGAGCTCTGCTTCCCGCGAGATTGATGTCAGATGTGAAATGACTGCCTGTTTATGCGGAAGCGTCACGTTAATACCAACGACATTGATTGCTCTAAACCCAGCGATTGCGTCCGCCAAATCGTTCGGCCGGACGTGAAAAGGGACGTATACGTAATCAAGTCCCGCCTTCGCAAAGGCAGCATTGTGCATCTGAGGTGACCGGCTGTGTTCAACGGGGTCCCCGATAACACCGACAATGCGGGTATGTCCTGTCAGTAAGTGTCGCGTGTGCATTGTTTTAATGGCTTTTGACGTAATGGCTGTCAGCCGCCGGTGTCCGGTTGTCAACGCCAAACCAGCGTGCGA
Organism: uncultured bacterium; assembly: GCA_964593655.1. GTDB lineage: Bacteria > Poribacteria > WGA-4E > WGA-4E > WGA-3G > WGA-3G. Next base: position 8,729 of record CAZQIP010000272.1, read on the forward strand.
GAAGAAATTAACGTTGACTACGGGATCGAATAGCCATCTTGCTGACTGCTGACTGCCAATTGCTAGCTCCCAAGTAGTTCTTCAACTGTCTGTTTCGCCACTTCCATTTTAGGATAGCGAATCTCTCGATAGCCGCGGACCTCTTCTACACATTCTAACGCGCGGAGATGTCTTTCGTATGCCTCGGCATCGGTTGGAGCGAAAGTATTGATCACACGGGTAATATACCACTCTCGGAATTCCTTTTCCTTCGCATGCCATTTCGAGAGCCATCGTCTTAAAAATTTCATCCGCTTCATTAGGTTTAATTGCCAGTTACGTGTGTCAATATCCGTCTCAAAGTCAAGTCCCATGACTGTGAAATGCGGACGATTGAGATGGACATATTTAATCCTATCCCCGTTTTTCGTATCAACCTTATATAATTCCTTGTCACGCGCCAATTTCTCTTCACTCGTCAGTAAGTGTGCAACGTAGACTTCGTCCTTAATCAGCATCACTTTGTGAAGATATCTGATAGCGGCTTTTGTGGCACGATAATCGTGTGATTCTGAATCGTGAGCGTGAACCTGTTTTACCTTTTCGACATAACCGCGTGCGTAGTTAAGATTCTCAAACTCGACGAGGTCGTAGACATAGAGTGCCAGGAGACGATGCATGTTGTCCGAGCCGATGTTTAACGTCTCCACGGCACTTTCGACGAGTGTCGTATATTCTTGTGCCAGACGCTTTCCACCACGTTTTCTTTCCAGAATCTGTCGTTTTGCAGAGAGCATTTCGGCATAACTCGACTGGCGCGGTGCCTCACCCTCGAAGTGTGCGGAATCAAGCGCGAGCCGCCGTCCGACATTGAATGCTTTCATATTCGTCTCCAAATCCGCATGCGGCACCATCTGTTTAAGTGCCAATTGGAGCGGTTCCAGTTCAAGAGGTATCAATCGTCGTTGGAACGCAGTCCCCAAGAGCATCATGTTTGCATACAACTTATTGCCGAACAACTGCTCAGAAACAGTGAACAGATCGATGCCGAAATACGCCTCGGATTTGGTATGGGTCTGGAGTGTCTCTTCAAGCGTGTCTGGATCAAAGTCGTCTTTGCCAATGAGCGTTGTTATTGTCTCAGTTTTTGCAGTATTGACCACAGCAGCAGTACGCGCGGGGGATGCGACACGGAAAAGTGACCGCGGTGTGATGCCGCGAACTGCCTCTAAAATGTCGAGTCCTAACAGAAGATCCGCCTTGCCATACGGGATCATCGGGGATGTATGAACACCGGGGCGCATATATGCGATGTGTGTATAAACCCCACCGTTGCGAATTGCCAGTCCTTTTCTATCACAGAACGTCACATCGTAGCCTTGGAAATACCCTGCAACGACAAGTACCTTGGAAATAGTCCCAATACCCATGCCACCGACCCCGGCAGCGTATGTATTCCAACTCCGCTCAAATGTTAGGGGGAGCGGTGGGGGTAAAGGCGCATCACTCAAAAGGTCCTTGTAAACCGAAGCGACTGCCTGCTCTTGGGGTGGACGTTTGCGTGTGACGATAACCTCTTCAAAGGCGGGACACGCGTATTTAATCCGCGCACATGCCCCATCAGAGACGCAATTCGACTGGTCGATAGCAACCTTTTCGCCATAATCGGTATCAACGATTTTTAAACCCGGACACCCGGTAGCCGTGGTGCATTCCCGACAAAATTCGCAGACTTCAGGTGTGATGTTAATGTGCTTCTCGTGTTTCAAAAAACCATCTGTGGCTATAGTTTGGCGTTGTTCACGACGGAGGCGGCGCTGATAAGTAATCGCGCACTCTTTATCAGCAATGACAATTTTGACCCCCGGTTTAAGAATGGTTTTCTCAAGATATTTTTTATAGTTTACCCGATCTTCTGGGTTTGTACGCACGATCTCTATTTCAGAGCTGCCAGCGAGCCCTTGGGCAACCAACTCAATATCCTGGGCAAACGTCGGATTACCGAGAATGTCAAGCTCACCCGCCGGAGTCGGTTGATGCCCTGTCATTGCTGTTGTTTGGTTGTCTAAAATGATGTAGGCGATGTCTTGGTTGTTTTTGATTGAATCTGAAATCGCTGCCATCCCGCCATGAAAAAAGGTCGAATCCCCCATGAAGACGATCTGTTTATTTTCGATAAACGGGTCAATGCCAGCCCCTGACCCGCCCCCTAACGCCATTGCGGACAGGTTGTGCATCAAACGCGGAAACGGCTCATATTTGAGCATTGAGTAGCAACCGATATCACCGTGAAAGACGATATCTACCGGGCTTGAATCGTGATGCTTCTTCATATAGTCCGCATCCATAAACTGTCTTGTGATTTCAAGGAAGACACTCGAAGAATCCCGGTGTGGGCAGCCCGGACAGAAGGTAGGTGTCCGTTGCGGGATAGCAATCTGTTGTTCGGCGATCGTCTTTTGGAGGGTCTCTTCGCGGGAAAAGTGTCTCAAATCAACGAGGGTGTCGGTCTCTTCCGAGGCACCGGTGCCGGATTCTGTGGCGAGGCGGTGTTTGAGAAGTGGGATGAGTTTCTGGATGAGGATAGACGCGTCCAATCCTGAGGCTGCGGGAATGCCTGCTAAACCGTCGGGGAATTGTTTGCCCCAGACGTTTACATACCGGTTGATGCCACCATCTTGGTACATTTGGGTAAGAAGTGACTTAATTTCGTTTTCTAAGAGTGGGCGTTTCTCTTCAACGACGTAGATTTCGTCAACTTGTTCAGCAAACTCTCGGACAATATCCGCATCAATGGGATGGGTCATACCGAATTTGAGAACCGGGATATCGCCGTATAGATTCAATTCCCCGAGTGCATGGAGCAGGCAGCTATGTGCCAAACCAGCACTGACAAACCCGAGACGGAACCGCTTTTTACTGGAGGTATCCCGCGCAAACTGAATTTTATTGAGTCCGAGATGCCTGGCCGTTTCAAGAGCAGTAGGCAGCCGTTCCCGCAACGTTTCTGTCTCAATCTGGGCGGTATGCGGGGGTAAAACAACCCGTTTATCCGCATCAATGAGTTCGGTATCAAGATTCACGCGTTTCGTAGACCTAATGTCAGGATAAATGTTAGGCTGAAGTTCAACATTTCCGCCGCCACTCGCCTGATTTTCAGTCGTTAAATAACAAACATAGAGGTCAGCTGCAGCCGAAATCTGGAAAGCACAGTTAACCCAATCTTTGAGTTCCTGAAATGTGCTCGGTTCAATAAGTGGCGTATAGACATGTCGCGCCAAGAATCGTGAATCAGCCGGTACCTGCGTGCTGTGCGACCAAGTATCATCACCAACGACAACAACAGCTCCCTCAGTTGTCCCCGCGAGGTTGCTAATCGCCAGCGCATCGGAGGCGACATGCAAACCAACGCTTTTCATGAACGCAATCGCGCGGACATCCGCCATCTGTGAGCCATTGAGACGCGCGATACTTAACGCTTCATTGTTGGCGATCTGTGCAACAATACCGTTGCTTTTCAACAACTCGGCGTTACGTTGGATGACATCAAATACTTCGGCAAGCGGCGAGCCGGGATACCCTGTGAGAAGGCTGACGCCACTCTCTAAGGCACCTTTGACCAATAACTCGCACCCAGTATAGACATGCGTTCCGCTGGCTTGTGTAAACCTGTCGTCCATATTTTTAACTTTCCTTGCGGTTCGGTCAAGCGGGTTGGTTACTTCAGTCGCCTTTTCGTAACCCGTCCTCCATTTCATTACGGACTATCGTTTCGGTTTTTTATCAGACAATAACTCTCTCGCATGTGCAAGCCCTATTTCTGTTTCTTCACCACCGTGCATTCGGGCGATTTCGTTAACCTGGTCTTCCACCGTTAACGGTTTCGCTGTAATCAGAGTCCGTTCATCAACAATCTTTTTTTCGACTCGGAAATGCTTGTCAGCAAAACGGGCGATCTGTGGAAGATGCGTAATACAAATCACCTGCGAGAACGCCGAAAGTTCCTTCAATTTTTTGCCAACAACATCTGCGACCTTGCCGCCAATGCCGCTATCAATCTCATCGAAAAGCAGTGTCGGAATCTCATCGACTTGTACCAACACCGTCTTTAAAGCGAGCATGATCCGCGAGATCTCACCCCCTGACGCGATTCTTACAATCGGCCGCGCTTCGGAACCAACGTTCGGGGCAATCAAGAATTCCACATCGTCCATCCCGTCGGAACGAAATGCATAACGTTCACCATCTACTTGAAACGGACCCCGTTCGTCTGGAATGTGTTGGACGGATGCCTGAAACTCTGCTTTGTCCATGCCGAGTGTGCGGAGTTCTTTTTCAATCCGTTCTGAAAGATGCTTCGCGACGTGGAGCCGTTTCGTTGAGAGTGCTGTACACAGATGCTGTGCTTCTTGAATTGTTTCCTGAATCTCCCCTTGGAGCGACGCTTGTTTCTCTGAACCGAGGTGTAACGTCTCCAATTTTTGTTCTGCTTCAGCATGGTATGCGAGTATCTCGGAAATGGTGTTGCCATAACGCCGCTTCAGTTTTGCGATCAGCGCGAGGCGGTCGGCAATTTCGTCCAGTCGCCCTTGATTGAATTCCACGGTGTCGGCATACTGACGGATCTGTAAGGCGATATCTTCCAATTCGTAGAGCGATGATTCCAAGCGCTCCCGCAATTCCGAGAGGCTGCCATCCATATCTGATAAATCTACGAGCGCGTTCGCAACATCTTTCAGACGGTCAAGCGTCGACAAATCCGTGCCCATAGTCCCGCCGCCAAAACTCCCCGCTCGCTTGCTGCCGTCAAGCTGTTCCCATACATAGTTTGCAGACTGAGATAATTTCTCCGCATTTTTAAGAATACGGGCTTCATCTGCCAATTTTTCGTCTTCACCTTCCTCCAGATTCGCCGTAGTCAGTTCTTTAATTTCAAACTCAAGGAGATCTTTTTCGCGTGCTGATGCAGCTAAAGTGTCCGCGAGGGATGCCGCCTCTTGTTGCAAAACGCGGAGTTGCGTGTATAACTTACTAACTTGTTGCCTCGCCTCACTACTTCCACCGAAATCGTCCAAAAGCTTGAGATGTGTTTCAGTCCGAAATAGCGATTGATGCTCGTGTTGTCCGTGGATGTCAACAAGCAAAGTGCCGAGGGCCTGCAATTGTTTCAAATTCACCAAACGCCCGTTAATATGGCAGCGGCTCCTACCGTTCGCACTAATTTGCCTTGAAAGAATCACCACATCGGATGGGTCCAACACATCGTTAAATGCAAAATCGGTGTGCCACATCGGATGCGTATCGTCAGGCGCGACACTCGCTTCTACCTTAGCAAAATCGGCACCTTCGCGTACAATATCGGCGGAGGCTCTCTCACCTAACACCAATCCAATCGACTTGAGGATAACCGATTTACCAGCACCTGTCTCACCTGTAAAAATATTCAATCCGGGTGCCAGTTCCAAGTCAAGTTCATCTATGAGGGCAATGTTGCGGATAGAGAGTGTTTCTATCATTATAGTTGTCAGTTATCAGTTATCAGTTGTCAGCAGCTGTTGATAATGACGATTACTTAAGCTGAATACTGACAACTGATGGCTATTTTTATGCCCGTTTGATTCTTTCACCCAACATTAGTTTTTCACGCAAGGCTCTATAGTAACTATGATGTTGCGAACGGATCAGTTGAATTGTCCGTTCTGCTCTCTCCACTTTTATGACTGCGCCTGCAGTGAGGCTGTGCGTCTCGCGCTGTCCATCGACAAAAACATCGACGCTCTGATATGCAGCACGCATCTTGACGGTTACCTCAGCGTTACCATCAGCGATAAAGGGGCGCACGGTCAAACTATGCGGGGCAATAGGTGTTAAAAGGATCGCCTCTAACTGCGGTGCAACGATAGTACCAGCACAAGAGAGCGAATATCCAGTCGAACCACTCGGCGTTGCGATTATCAACCCATCAGCATTATACGGTATAAAGAGTTCGCCGTCAATATACGCGTCTAATTCAATCAGACGCGTATAGTGCCGAATAACGACATCGTTGAGCGCGAAAGCCCGGAACGGTTTTTTTAATTTTCCTTTGTCCGAAAACGCGACTCCCCTATCCGGGTCTAAAGAAGCACGCGTTTTTGGGCAAGGTTCAGTAAAGTGGGTTTCGGCTTTTACGTTCCTGTCCGTATATCCACCCTCCATTTCATTACGGGCTACGGTTTTGTTAGACTCTGCAATTTCTGCTTGCGGTTCGGTCAGGTCTACTTGGGGCTGTCCATCCACAACAACTTCTAACATCATACGATGTTCTACCCGATAGTCCCCGGCTAAGGTCGCCTTCAAAGTCGGATAAAGTTGGTCAAGCGATGCATCCGTCAAAAACCCAAGCGTCCCAATATTAATCGCCAAGATAGGGACATTCTCAATCTGTGGTGTATGTGCTGCACTTAGGAGTGTCCCATCTCCACCCAGAACGAGAAGCATATCTGCTTGTTCAACGACCTCCGTTTTGGAGATACCCGTTTGCGGATACTCTAATTCAACAGCTTGTTCCTCGGGAAGCAGCGGGATAATACCACGTTCTTTAAGCCACGTAGACACATCTTTGACGATACCTGCCGCGTTCGCTTTGGTAGTATTGACAAAAAAACCGACCTTTTGTATTTCTTTCATCTATATAGGCTACCAGTGAACGGATCGTCCTTAATGCTCCAAGCGTGTAAATAAAAGAATAACGCCACCGCCAACGAGAAAAGCTCCGACAGTGATGAGCAGGTTCATATCGAGCTCCGGTAATATGTGAGCGGTATCTTCGCGTTCCCCATCAACCATTGCGAACTCGCGAAACGGCCATAATCCGTAAAGTGAACCCACCATCAATCCGATAAGAAAGGCAACTGTGAGGTTGCGGTAGCGTTCCAACAAATAATTAAGCAACCGTGTAAATGCCAGAAGTCCGAACAGACATCCGAGCGCAGCGAAAGCGAGTATCAGAACACTGCCTAACATCGCCTCGGTTAAAGTCCCGTTGATCAACCCTGGAACACCCTCTATCAGTGTATTTATCGCCGTTAAAAGCGGAAAATAGACCCCGAGTGCAAGCATCAGAAAAGAACCGCTGATGCCGGGCAGGATCATCGCTGAAATTGCGAGTACCCCGCTTCCAAAAAAGAGTCCAAGTTCCCAATACGTTGGAAACCCATCCGTGTGTCCTGTATTGTCATCTATTAACACTTCGTTTCCGGTTTTATAAGCAACCCGTTCTAACTGCTTTTCCCCTGTACCAATAGAGAGGCTTAATATCAAGGCAACGGCAATCAAGAGTACCAGCAATTCCTTCCAACCGAACGCTTTTAGCATTCGCAACGGTACGAGGATAGATGTTAAGATCAATCCGCTAAAGAAACCGTAAGTCGCATCGTGGTAATTATTTAGCAGATAGACAATCAGCTTCGACGTAAGCAATAGGGCAGCGATCGCGCCGATGCCTAACAGGGCAAGAAAACCGAAGTCAATACGGCGAAGTTCGGCTCCTGCTTCCGTGAAGGCAGATTTTTTGAAGCTTAGGACCCCAAGTAATTTTTTTATCGTTGAAAACCCGATGCACCGTAACGCACCGATAAGCCGCTCATAGATTCCCAAAACGAGGGCGAGGGTACCACCACTCATACCGGGGATAATATTGGCAATGCCTATCAGAAATCCGTTAACAAGAAGTCGGAGTGAATTCATATTTTAATTGTCAGTTGCCCCATCTGATGGTATACGCGTTGACCCTTGAGTCCCCTATCCGCGTGATACGCATGTCAAGCTGCTATTTATGATAAATAACCGTTTTAGAACTTTACACGACAGGAACGCTATCACGAGTTTAGCAACCAAAGCCTCTGTAGTAACCTTACACTCTAATATTTAATTATACTACAAATTTAATTTAAAGGAAAGTCAAATTATTTTTCAAAATAGACATAGACTAATTGCGGCGTACGCATCCAAACGCGATCTGCATTCCTAACCGCCTGGGAACCAGAAAAAAAACGCGAAACCTCATAAATCCTTAAAACTAAATGCTCTGGATTATTGATGAAATTTTGCTTGCTTTCTTAACAAAGTTATAGTATAATTAGTAACAGAAAATTCTCTATTTTTTGGCAACAAAATAACCGAACACAAGTCCTTGCACTCCATATGAAATTTAATAAAATATTTGGGTAATTCTGTGTTCTTCCAAACTCGGTAGGTGCGGTTTGGAACCGCACCGGACTTCCACAAGAAATTACCCGATTAAATTCTTAATCTTCATTGGGAGTGCTATGTCTATAGAGAACGAGGAGGCACACATGAGACAGACTGTCGCCGTTAAAGGCGCGCGAGAAAATAATCTACAAAACATTGAACTTGAGATTCCACGGGACCAACTCGTCGTCGTTACGGGTATCAGCGGTTCGGGTAAATCTTCATTGGCATTTGATACTGTTTATGCCGAAGGACAGCGCCGATTCCTCGAATCGATGTCTACCTACGCTAAACGCTTTATTACACAACTCAAAAAACCGGATGTCGATTTCATTGACGGCTTGTCCCCCGTTGTTTCTATTGAACAGAAAACGATTACGATGAACCCGCGCTCCACTGTCGGGACGATGACCGATTTGCAGGACTACCTCCGGATGCTCTTTGCAACGATCGGGGTCGCGCATTGCCCCTATTGTGAAGTCGAGATTCCGATTCGGTCTCATCATCAGATATTAGAACGGATGCTCTCAATGCCAGAAGACACTGAGGTCGAGATTCACACCCCAGTCTTTAAAATCTACGGCGAAGATTACGATTATCTTTTTGACGACATCCGTACGAAAGGGTGCAGACACGTCAAAATTGACGGTATTGAACACGATATCAGTGAAGAAATTGAACTTGATCCAGATCAGGAATACGACCTCCAAGTGATTGTTGATAAATTCTATGTTAAAAAGGATATTGATAAACAGGTGCTTGCCTCACTTGAACACGCCATGCTCGTCGGCGAAGGCTTCATGCGATTTGATGTCCAGTTTCCCGAAGATACCGAAACAGACGCAATAGAGCGGTTAGAAGGTTTCGGATGTCCAAAGCACGGCATAATCATGGCTGAACTCGGACCGCATCACTTTACCTTTAACGAACCGACCGGGGCCTGTGTAACCTGCTCAGGGCTTGGTACCTACTTACAAGTACATCCGAATTTACTCGTTCCTGACAAGACCCGGAGCATCGTTGAGGGCGCATTCGTCCACCAAGCTTTTAACTACGATCCGGATAGATGGGACGGCAGGACAATGTACAGTCTCGCCGCACACTACGGATTTGACTTGAACACGCCGTTTGCAGAGCTCCCAGAAGCGGTTGTTGATATCCTCTATCACGGCACACACGGCGAAGAATTCCCTATCCGACAGCCAGAAGGCGCAAAACCCGTTGAGAAACGCCACCTCGGTCGAAAAATCCGTTTTGATGGCATCATTACCCGTATTGACAGACACTATCGTCGTTACCGGAAACAGGGTGAGGCACACTCCGGTATGGAAGAGTATCTCCGAAAAGTGATGGTAGAACGCACCTGTCCGGATTGTGACGGTGCCAAACTTAAACGTCAGCGGCTCCTGGTTACTATTGATGGTCAAACCATCCACGAAGTCGGCGAACTGCATTTCGAGGAATTGCGAGATTTCCTGCTAACGATCACAGATATTCCCGAAAAACTGCGAGAAGCAGGCAATCGCGTCATTAATGAACTTGTGACGCGGATTAACCTCCTCCTCGGCATCGGACTTGATTATCTCAACCTCAATCGTCGTTCCGCAACGCTCTCCGGTGGTGAATCGCAGCGGATCCGTCTCTCGACACAGATCGGATCCGGGTTGATGGGCATGCTCTATGTCCTTGATGAACCGAGTATCGGTTTGCATCCGAAGGACAACGCTAAGATGATTGAGACCTTACGAAAACTACGGGACATCGGCAACACTGTTATCGTCGTTGAACACGATGAAAGCACAATTCGCGCCGCAGATCACATCATTGAACTCGGACCGGGACCCGGTGTCCACGGCGGGCAGGTCGTCGTTCAAGGTGAACTCAAAACGATACTTGACTGCACCGAATCTTTGACGGGTCTCTATTTGAGTGGAAGACGAGAGATCCCGATGCCAAAACAACGCCGCAGCTTAAACGGTAAATTCCTGAGTATTACCGGTGCCAGAGAAAACAACCTCAGAAGCATTGATGTGGATATTCCGGTTGGTGTCTTTATCTGCATTACCGGGGCTTCCGGTTCTGGCAAGAGTACCCTCGTCAACGAGATCCTCTATAAGAGATTACATGCTATCTACCACGACAGTCGGACGCTCTACGGGACACACGATGAACTCGAAGGACACGAACACGTCAGTGATGTGATTAGCATTGATCAATCACCGATCGGGCGTTCCGCGCGTTCTAATCCTGCCACATACATCAAGTTTTACGATAATATCCGTAAACTCTTTGCCAGTGAATCACTCTCGCTCTCAAGAGGCTACACCGCGTCCCGATTCAGTTTCAACGTCAAAGGTGGACGCTGTGAAGAGTGCCACGGCGAAGGCACGATTACCACGCAGCTTCACTTTATGCCGGATGTTGAGGTCGTCTGTCCGACTTGTAAAGGGGCACGCTATAATGAAGATACGCTTGACGTTACTTATAACGGCAAGAATATCTCTGAGATCCTTAATATGTCAATTGAGGAAGGCGTTGATTTTTTCGCCGATCAGCGGTTGATTAACCATAAATTGGGGGTCTTAAACCAACTCGGTATGGGGTATCTTCAGATCGGACACCCCGCCACGATCCTCTCCGGTGGTGAAGCACAGCGGATAAAGTTGGCAAGCGAACTCGGCAAACTCAAGCGCGGTAAGCACAATCTCTATATTTTAGATGAACCCACCACTGGGCTTCACCTCGCAGATGTCCAGAAACTCTTGGACAGCCTCAACCGTCTCGTCGATAATGGACATACTGTGCTTGTGATTGAGCATCATCTGGATGTCATCAAAACCGCCGATTATGTCATCGACCTCGGTCCCGAGGGCGGACATAAAGGTGGAGAAGTATTGGCACACGGCACCCCTGAAGAGGTCGCAGCAGTTGAAGCCTCCTTCACCGGACAATTCTTGAAGGAATATCTCATTTAAGTGAACGCATCACCTGCGCCGGTAGCTGACATCTCTCGTCGTTTACCGACTGCAGGTGATGCCTTTTCACCTGTTCATGAAACCGTATTCTGCAATTTTCCCCTTGCAAATTTAATTCCAAATTGTGTATACTTTATAGCATGAGAATTAAAATGTCATATTAGCTGCTTGTAAGTCTGTTAGGGCACCCTGATGTGTCCCTCTTTAAATACTGCAAGACAAGAGGTAGAACTTGACCGATAACTTATTAAGTTCCTTAAATGATTACCAACGCGAAGCTGTCCAACACGTTGAGGGCCCGGCTCTTTGTCTTCTTTCTGTAGCGGGCAGTGGCAAAACACGCGTCATCACACACCGCATCGCCTACCTGATTAAACACCACAATGTTTCCCCTTTCCATATCCTTGCTGTCACCTTTACCAACAAGGCGGCAAATGAAATGAAGGAACGACTTGATGCCTTAATGGATGAGAACATTAGTAGAGATGTTTGGGTGGCAACTTTTCATGCAACTTGTGCTAGGGTCCTGCGACGAGAGATTGATAAATTAGAAGGTTATACCCGTGCCTTTACTATCTTTGACACGACTGACCAAACTGTTGTTGTCAAAGAGGCTCTCAAGAAAATCGGATATGAACACAAACAGTATAACTCGCGTGCCATTCTCAGTCATATTAGCCGCGCTAAAAACGATTTCCTCAAACCCGCCGCGTATGCTGACATGGTGGTAGATGATCACTTTCAGGAAATTGTCGCACAAGTTTATCCTGTATATCAAAGTTTACTACGTCAAAATAACGCTCTTGATTTCGATGACTTGCTTCTCTTGACTTTGGAATTGTTTCAGAATCATCCGGATGTGCTTGAACACTATCAACACAAGTTTAAGTACATCCTCGTTGATGAATTTCAAGATACCAATCAGTGTCAATATAAGATTGTGCAACAACTTGCTGAACCACATAAAAACCTCTGTGTTGTTGGAGACGATGACCAATCTATTTATGCTTTTCGTGGTGCCGATATCAGAAATATTCTTAATTTTAAAGAAGATTACGGGGATGCTGCCAAGGTATTCTTTTTTGAGCAAAACTACCGATCTACAAAAAACATCTTAGATGCGGCATGGAATGTTGTACGTAATAATAGAGATCGAACACCAAAAAAACTCTGGACTGAAAACGACGAAGGTGACCCTGTCATTTGCTATGAAGCAATTGACGAAAACGACGAAGCTAACTACGTTGTTACACAGATTGAAAATTTGCACGCGGAGGGAGTTAATTACGCAGATTTTGCTATTTTTTACCGGACTACCGCGCAATCTCGGGTTTTTGAAGAGGCATTTCGAAGAGGCAGTATCCCTTATCAGATTGTCGGTGGTTTAGGTTTCTATGACCGGATGGAAATCAAGGATCTTCTTGCCTACCTTCGCGTTATATGTAATCCTGACGATTCAATTAGCCTCCGACGTATTATCAATATTCCAGGTCGTGGTATCGGCATGAAAACGATCCAGAGGCTTATTGATTTTGCCACCAACGAACAAATCTCTTTGTTTGAGGCAGTTAAGCGCGTTAATGAAATCTCACAAATCAGTAATGGTATTAAGGCGAAGGTGAGAAGGTTCAATAAAATCTTTGACGAGTTAAGTGACGATACCTTACCTTCCGATGCTTTATATCACATCTTGCAGACTACTAAATATCTTGCAGACCTTGAGAGCCAGAACACTCTTGAGGCACAGGGTAGAATTGAAAATATTGAACAGTTGATTAGTGCGATTACTGAGTACGAGTCCAATTCCTCCACACCGACCCTCGCCGATTACTTAGAAAATGTTGCCCTCACAACGGATGTAGATACTATGGAAACTGACGAGACGAACATGGTGCCTTTAATGACATTGCACAGTTCCAAAGGGTTGGAATTTCCGTTCGTTTTCATCGTCGGCATGGAAGAGGGTTATCTACCGCATCAACGATCTATTGATGAGGCGATGGAAGCAGCAGTAGCGGAAGAACGTCGCCTCTGTTACGTCGGCATCACGCGAGCGATGGAGCGGCTCTATCTTGTTCATGCAGATTCGAGACGAATGTTTGGTAATTCAGAATATCGTGTTCCATCACGTTTTATTTCCGAGATTCCCGATCATCTCATCAAGCACGTTGACCGGTACCATTCTCCATTCCTGGAAGCAGAGTCTACGTATGAAGACGTTTCCGAAGATCCGATGGATTATCACGTCAACCAGATTGTTCATCACCCACAATTCGGGAGAGGTAAGATAACAAAAGTCAGTAGAGTGCGACAGAGTATGTATATTACTGTTCGATTTAATCGCACGGGTATGATGAAGCAAGTTGACCCTTCGCTTACACAGTTGACAATATTAGATTATTAGTGAGGAGATAAAATACGAAAAATGGCAACGATTACTACCGATGGCGTACGCCATGTTGCAAACTTGGCGCGCCTTGAATTTAACGATGAGGAGACAGAACACTTTACCGAGCAACTCGCCCGCATTCTGGAGTATATCGGGAAATTGAATGAACTTGAGACAGATGATGTGCCACCGACATCGCACATCCATCCGCACCAAGTTTTCATCATGGGTGCGCAAGAGGGGGCAGCGCATGTCGCCAAACCAGATATTGTCAAGCCTTCCTATCCGCGCGAAGAAGTTCTTGTTAATGCACCTGAAGCTGAAGAAGGATACTTCGGCGTTCCCAGAGTGGTTGATAGGGATTCTTAAGCAAAACCCAGGCAACGCCCCTAATCGCAAGGAAAATTAAAAAAGTTACAAAGAACGATAGTCCGTAATGAAATGGAGGACGGGTTACGAAAAGG
>CAZQIP010000273.1:0-13026 GCA_964593655.1 uncultured bacterium
AAACTCGGACTTGGGAATATCCATCACTATAAGGAAATCCACATCCGAGTCTTCAGTCGGTGTGCCATACGCATAAGAGCCAAAGAGAATAACTTGTAGCGGTGCGAACTCACGCACGATGTCATCACATGTTGCTTGAATTTCTCTCCGCGTAACCATGCGAATTCTCCTTTTAGTCCAAGTATAACATATTTCAGGGTGATTATCAAATCCAGTGATTGGAGGGATGTGTAAACATGTTGTCAATCACCTGCCCACAATTTCCGCATCTCCTCGGAGGAAGCGAGCAGTTCATCCAGCGTCCCGACTGCTTCAACGCGCCCGTCTTTCAGGACAATAATTTGATCCGCTCGACGCAGGGCAGGTCGCCGGTGCGAAACGACGAGACAGGTTGCCCGTCTCGTCTCAAAAAGGCGTTCCCACAAGAGTTGTTCCGTCTCCACGTCGAGTCCAGATGAGAGATCATCGAAAACGAGTAATTCCGAATCTCGGATAAACATCCGTGCTGCTGCGGTGCGCTGCATCTGTCCACCTGACAACTTGACCCCTCGCGGTCCAACAACCGTTTCAAGCCCGTCTTCGAGTGTCGGCAGATCTTTTTCCATAACACCGAGTCGGATCGCTCGATTCAGGTCGTCCCAGTTCCACGGCAACCCCATGAGAATGTTAGCGCTCAGTTTTTCGCTGAAGAGTTTCGGCGTTTGCGGTGTGTACGCACAACGGGGCGGAACAAAAAACGACTTCGGATCCGCAACGATTTCGTCGTTCCAGCGGATCTCGCCAGCCTGTTTCGGCAGGACACCCAAGAGTGCTTGCACCAGCGTCGTTTTACCTGAACCGATCTGTCCGGTAACAACGGTGAACGAACCTGCCGGGATTTTCAAATCAACCTCAGCAATTCCAGATGCGTCGCCATCGTAGAGATATGTAAGTCCGTCAACGGTAAGTTCATTCAACCGATCCCTTTCGGTCTTTTGAGGGATAGAAAGTGGCGGTTGGTTTTCGCGCAGATACACCGGGGTGTGTTCCACCAAATCATCCCGAGACATTTCATCAACGGTCTGTTCCATACGGGAGAAGGACACCTCCGCGCGTTGGTGCTGTGCCATTGTACTGCCGATGAGTGATCCACTTGTCGCGACTTCACCGATATACGCATAGAACAACACGAAGTCTCCAACTGAAAACGTCCCTGCAGCCACCTGTTCCACAATCAGAATCAAGACCACGCCAGCGGCAAAGTCGTTCATATTGGAACTGACGGATCGTAGGAGCTGATTGAACAAGTTATCCACGAGCGTCGCCTTGCGGCGCGCATTGTTTAGCTGCCGAAAGTGTCTGATTACATTTGACTCTGTCCCTGCGACCTTCACCGCCAAGATGGATTGGAACATTTCGTTGATGAAGTTCGTTGACTGTTCCGTAGCAACGCGCTGTGCTGCGCGATACCGTTGAATATACCGCCTTGACATGTTGACGATTGTAATAATGAGAATAGCCGGGATAACCGTGATAGTCGTTATGGCTGCATCTATCCGAGCCATCCAGATAATTGCTAACGTCGCGAAGATGAGATTGCCCCACAAATGGATGTACTGTTCCAGATAGCTTATAATCGCTTCAACATCATCTCGCAGCCGGTTTGTCACTTCGCCAGAGGCTGTTGAGACACTGTGTGGCGCGGACATGTTCATGATAGATGTCATCAGATTTTTTCGGAGCAGTGTTGAAATAGCGTAACGCCAACGCGCCCACACGAACGCTGAGGATATGAGGACACCTCGGTCACCAAATTCGGCAACAACGAAGAGCGCAACAAATGTCCAAGGGTTGGCGCCAGCTGCCGATTCGCCGGAGAGCGCATCAAAAAATGCCTTCATAAGGATGCCGACAACGAAAGGCATTAGATCGTCTAATCCACGGAACAGGATGGTACCGAAAAAGAGAAATGGACGGTAGCGCATGAGGCGAATTGAGGCTTGTCCTGTTGTCATTGGATCATCTCCTCCAGTCCAGTTTTTAGCAGCTGCGAGAAGATGGAGTCAGGATTTCGGACGAGTCGTTTTCGTTCGTCATATTCTTCAATCTCTCCATCCGCGAGAATCATAATTTCGTCCACCTGTTGGACCGTTCCAAGCCGATGCGCAATGATGATGCTGGTCCGCCCCTTCAACAATCGCTGGACCGCGTTGTCAATGCGTTGTTCCGTTGCTGGGTCAAGTCGTGAGGAGGGTTCATCAAGGATAACAATCTTCGGATCTTTAAGGAAGACCCTTGCAAATGCCAGCAGCTGCGCCTCCCCTGCGGAAAGTCCGGTACCTTCAAGCAGTGTATCAAGTCCGTCTGGCAGCGAGTGATACCATTCGGATAATTCAAGTTCTTCAATCACTGACAAAATCTGGTCATCAGAGATTTCTGTGTCAAAGAGCGTCAAGTTCTGGCGCACCGTTGCATTGAAAAGTTGCACGTCCTGTGTAACCAGACCGATCCGGTCGCGCAAGTCGTCCAACTGAATATCCGCAATTGGTTTGTTACCAATCCGAATCTGTCCCTTGTTAATCTCATACAACCGAAATAGGAGACGGGTGATTGTTGTCTTACCGCTGCCTGTGCGCCCCAATAAGCCGAGTGACTTGCCGGGTTGTAATTGGAAGGAAACATCTTTCAGCACAGATTCATCTCCGGTGTACCCGAATGTGACCGCGTCAAATTCAATACCGAGTGCTTCTGAGGTCGGCAGTGCTTCCGTTCCATCTACAATGTTTGAGGTGACCCGATAAAATTCTTCAATCCGTTTCAAACCAGCGGTTGCCCGTTGGAGATCGTTAATCTGTCGGTTCATCATGACCAATGGACCTCGCAGCCTCGCTATATATTGGATGACAAGGAGGACGGTACCGATTGTGAATACACCTTCCCTGAACAGATAGATACTCATCGCCATCGTCAATACTTGCCCGAAGGCAAGTAGAACGCCGCTAATCATCCGTAAAACCTCGCCCATCACGTGTGCTTTTACAGCGCGACCGTACACATCACGGTTGACATCGTAAAACCGATCCATTGTATAGTTGATGCCACCGTTTGTGCGAAGGTCCTCAACACCTGTTAGCCGTTCTTCGAGAAATCCGAAGAGTCTGGCGTAACCCTCTCGTTCAGCTGTGTAAATCGGAACAGCAACGTTTCGGGTGAGATTATAAACTAAGATAGCGACTGCCACAAAGCCGGTCAGGGCAACACCGATACGCCAATCTTCACGAATGACCAAGACCAGAGCACCACCGAGCCGCAAAAAGCTTCCTATTACCTGAAGTATGAATTCAGAAAAGAAATTTGAGAGAGCCGTCGTATCTCCATCAACGCGTTCTACCATTTCACCCGGGGTGTATTTGTGGTGAAATGGCATGTCGAGTTGGAGGCAGTGGTGGGCAAGATCACCACGCATCCGATTAGTCGCTCGCCAGCCGACATCTTGCCCAAGGTAAGAACTGATTAACGTTGCGACTTGCGTGAAGAAACTGACAGCAATGAACAGGAGACCGGCAGCGATCAGTGAGTTCCGCGTCTCTCCACCTGCTTCTGCTGTGTCAAAGAAGTAGCGCAGAATCTGTGGTTTAACAAGGTCTAAACCGATCCAACCCAACATAAACACAGCGAGCAGCGTCACACGTACCCACTGCGGTTTTAGGTACTGTGAAAGAAGTGCGGCATATTGCCTAAAAGGTACTCTTTCCAAATTGGAGATAATCCTTTTGGTCTGGTGTAACGTTCCTGATGTCTACTATACGTTTAATCGCTCTTGAGTGCTGCCCAAGTGATTGCGAGTTTCCCTTTACTCTCGACAGGCAGCCCAACAGTTGCCAGCCTTTTGAGGTCATCGGCGTTCAACGTCCGGTCATAGATCATCACTTCGTCAATTAACCCTTTGAAGTATCTGGCACCGCAGCATTCATCCCATCCGAACTTCAAATTTTTAACTGTCTGTTCGATGTGCGGAATATCATTTACTTCAGAATCAAGTTTGTCACTATCTCTGTGATAAATGTAACTCGTTGCTTTAGCAGGTTCAATCGCTATCGCGACCAACGCCCATTTATTTTCCGGGATTTCTGGCGCGCCTTGCCAGTTCCACGTCAGGGCGGAGTTATTGTTCCATACGTAGGTTAGGGTATTGTTCGCAGCAACACCCATCCACCACGATGCTGGATCACTTCGACCTACGACAATTCCTGACCAATCTATCGTTTTCCAACCGTTGATCCGGGCGATCACTGTGATTGCGGTCGTTGTCAATTCAAATGTATCATCGACAACCACGTGTCCGCCACCACCATCAAAATCAACCGCACCGTTCACCCAACCGTCGTCGGACCATTTCGCGCCTTTTTCTAAGTTGGCATCGTTTCCGTTGCCGGATTCGTCATTTCCGTTACCATCCAGGGGCCAATAGCCAACAAGTCCTTCATTTAAGTCCGCTGCAAGCGGACCTACAGACCAAAGACCGATAGCAGTGGCTAAAACCATAATAATACTTACTCTATATTTCACGTCTTTCCTCCCTTAAATATACTCCGTTAGTAGTAGCGGAGACACGAGATTGTGATTTTTGATAGAGAAAAACAGTGAAGGATGCTATACTTTAAACAAGCACAATTTGAAAAATGAAGCACCTCTCCATAAGCATCTATGATACAGGAAAGAAGCGTTTCGTGCAAGAAAAATAACATAACTCACGTTGGTATGAGGTATCATTGACTAAACATTTGGGGACATTTGCATGATTGACTCCGAAAGTCATCCCATTATCGTGCTTGGTGTAGAGCGCAGCGGGACATCTGTCGTTGCTGAGATGGTGCATAGATGGGGCGCGTATGCGGGGCCTCCTGAAAAGTTGCACAAGGCTGATGCACATGCCCCCAGAGGGTATTGGGAATTTCTGCCCTTATGGGATCTGCTTGCTGAGTTAGGGGATTTTGACGCCGGCGCGACTTGGTGGGATAAAGATTTCCAACGACAAGTGGAAAGAAAAGCCGCTCTCTTTCTCGGCTACGAAGATATTGTGCGTCAGCCACGCTTGCAAGCCGAGAGGTTGGCTTGTTTTCTGAATTCAAAGTTTGGAAAGCAGGTCTCACCGATTCAGACGATGGTCGATGTTGTTGAACCTCGGTTATGGCGAAACAATTGTGGCATCCCTTTTAATCAAGTGCCTGAGGCGACAGCAGAGCAGAAAGCACTTTATACCTTTGCAAGGCAGAAGATTGAAAACCCGTTAGAACCGTTTGACGTTTCAAAATATCCACTGACCCCCGGATATCTTGAGTTTCTAAACATTCAAGAGGCATTGCTAAAAGCCTGTCGCGAACTTGAACATCAATAAACGCCTACAGCGCAACTCCTGCATGGAGCAGAGCGGGATCCTAAAAATATGAAGTCTGCTGTCACTTGGAACACGGCACATTGGGAGGCACCCGATCTTGACTCCGTTTTGGCTCGTTTTAATATTCCTGCGTCCTTTTTGATTCAAACTTGGTCCCCGAACTATTTTGATGCTATATGTGCTCTTTCGAGTGCCGAAGGGTGGACGACTCCTGAACTAAGACCTAAGGAGACATTGGTCGCTTGGGAGAACTCGTGGCCCACCCTTGTTGCTGTGGACACTGATGGAAAGTTAGCGGGTTTTCTAAGGGCAATCACGGACACACAGATTACGACCTACCTGTGCGAGGTTCTGGTCGCCAATGAATTCCGGCGACTTGGAGTGGGCAGACTACTTATTGATGTCTGTCAGGGTCTTGTTCCAACAACAAGACTTGACCTGCTATCAACGGGTGAAGCGGATGACTTCTATCGAGCCATCAGTTGTGTCGATTTCCAAGGTTTTAGACGGCGGGCCGAATGTGTATAGTAAAATTTTGGAGATTTGCAAAAGGTCTCTTTCGTTTTCGATAGGGCACCGGATTGAGGAGTGGTGAATGTCGCGTGCACAATGTATCGTTTATAGGCAGAAAAGAATTCTAATGGTCAAGCACCGTCACGCAGGAGAAGAATGGTGGTGCCTTCCGGGTGGTCGTATCGAAGTGGATGAAACGCCGGAACAAGCCGCGCTGAGAGAACTTTGGGAGGAGTGCCGTGTGCAGGGCACAGTAATCCGCCCAACATCTGTTGTTACCTTTGCTCCTAATGATCAATACTACACTTATTTGATAGGAATAGGCACGCAGGAAGTGTCCTTGGGAACTGATCCTGAACTAAAAGGGAATCAGGTTCTTGTGGACGTTGCGTGGATATGCCTAAACGAACTCACAGAACAGGATAGAGCATTTCTGTGGACTGCTGGTTTGTTGACAATTCCTGAATTTTTTGAGGAAATCTGTCACTTACCCGGCGTGCCTCCGTAATAAGTAAGCTTCATGTGTTTGTACTTTCAAGAGTTTTAAACCCAATCATCGAAAAATTACGCCGACAATATACCAAGGAGTGCCTGTGTGGAGCAAGCGATTCGTGTGGTAGAACACCTGAAAGGTCCCGTTTCTCAACCTATTTGGAGATCATTATACAAGCAAAATCTGTTGTCTCACGAATTTCTCCGTTGCCGTTTCTCTGAAGGTGATGTATATTAAACTTGAACATTTTCAGGATTATGGTCGTTTGGGTTCGTCAAGCCACCATAATCAGTAGAGTTGCTGTATCTGCAACTTCATCCAGTGTAGAAAGGAAACCTTATGAAGATTAAAGAAATTCGCGTTGTAGAAATCGAACTGAACCCAAAACCGACAACAACACCACGCGCACCCAGTCGAGCCAGAACATTTCCGATGAATCGCCCCGACTCTCGCTATCCCGCGCCCGACAGAAAAGAGAAACATATCTCCAGCTCGGATTGGAAACGCCCCGCGTGCATTATAACAGCAGAAGACGGCACATGGGGGTTCGGTATCTCGCTTTATGCAGGCCCCGTAACCCGAATCATCAATGATCACTTTGCCCCGCGCCTCGTTGGCGAAAATTGCATGGCGACTGAGAAATTGTGGGATATGATGGTGCGGTTGTCAACCGCCTTTGGTGCAACTGGCTTGACAAGTTACGCCATCAGTGCCGTTGATTGTGCACTCTGGGACCTCAAAGGCAAAATCCTGAAGAGACCCGTTTATGAACTCCTCGGCGGCCCCCAAAAGGAAAAAATTTTCTGCTACGCCTCCGGTTTCGATCAGGAATGGTATATGGAACTCGGATTCAAAGCCACAAAACTCTTCACACCGTGGGGGCCAGAGCAAGGGAAAGAAGGCTTAGCGAAACTTGAAGAATTGGTAGCAACGACACGGGAAACGATTGGCGATAAAGTTGACTTGATGTTGGACGCTTGGACCGGTTTTGACATAGAGCATACTGTGCGTGTCTGTGAAACGATGAAGCCCTACGGCTTGAAGTGGATGGAAGATTACATCCGCGCTGATGATTTTGTCGGTTATGAAACAATACGTCAACGTATCCCATGGCAAACCCTCGCTACGGGAGAACATTGGTATCTACCAACCGTCTTTGCGGCAGCAGCAGGACGACGACTCGTTGACATCTTCCAGCCGGATATTTTGTGGTGCGGTGGTATTACATCGGCGGCAAAAATTTGTCACATTGCAGAGGCGAGTGGGATTAATGTGATTACGCACGGCGGCATGAATTATCCATACGGTCAACATCTCGCGTTTGCGATGCCCGCTATTACGTGGGGTGAACGTTCTGAGGGCGTTTCGGCACCGGGTGTGCCGCTCGAAGAGATGGTCAAGTTGCCCGGCACTTCTGTCATCAAAGACGGCTACGTCGCTCCGTCGGATGCCCCCGGTTTCGGTCTCGAAATTGACGAGGCGTGGATAGAGAGTGTGATGGTATAAATTGTGCAGAATTTACGCATTCTGTCTTAGAGTCCCCCTGATACGGGGATTTAGGGGGTTTTAATGAACGATGAAATCACTATTGCCAATCAAGCACATTGGGAAACCGAAGTCATAAAAAAGAACGGCTTTACCGTCCCGTGGCTCGACCTTGATAGAGATAAAATTCTAAAATATGCTGAGGATCGGCTTGATCCGGTGCCGTATGACCTCTACCAAATTTACCCGGCGTATCTGCTTAAAGATGTTGCGCATAAGGATGTGCTGTGTCTCGCAGCGGGTGGCGGACAGCAGTCGGCAGTCTTTGGCCTGCTTGGCGCACGTGTGACCGTGATTGATTTTACGCAAGGTCAGCTTGATGGAGACATAGCGGCTGCGAAGCACTATGGCTATCAGATAGAAACACTTCGCTTCAACATCAGAGATTTGTCTGCAATTGAGGATGCGTCGTATGATCTTGTCTATCAAGGACCCTCTATGAGTTGGGTGCCATCCGTTCATGAGATCTACAGAGGCGTGTCAAGGATTATCCGACCCGGTGGTCGGTATCGTGTAGATTTCGGCAATCCCGCCAATCATTTTTGGGAATGGGATGGTGAATGCTATCGCGTCACCGAGCCGTATTCCGAGCGTGTTTTCAGGTATCCAGAAGATGGCGCATTCGATTTCCGGCACTACTTGAGTGATATATTCAACGGGCTTGTGGACAACGGTTTTCGGATTGATCGAGTTGAGGAACGTTCTTGGACACAACCAGATATTAGTGCGGTGCCCGGAAGTTGGACACATGAAATGGCTTACAACGTGAGTTTTGCCGTTGTCGCTGAGAAAGAGATATAGATTCTATACCGCTCGAAAAACTGTTTGTTGTTCTGTTTCTCTTGCGTGAAAGTTGTTTGGAGTGTATCATATATCTTAATGGAGATGCTTTTTTTAGGAATGATCAGAACTTAGCATCTTCTTTCTTCAGCGTCTACAAAAACCCAAGCTGCTACTAACAGATTTTGCACATTTCATAAAGGGTTTTCAGCCGCTTTCCACACCCCAGAGGGGTGATATGTCTATAGAAAATGGTGTATGTACGCGATCGCACTCCAGCGGAGTGCTATGTCTATCAATAGGTGGCAACTTGCGTTACAAAAAGTTAAATGCCTAACGAGACGAGTCGTAAAGTAAGCTTGAAAGAGGAGATTAGAGATGAAACCTAAACTGTATCGAACATTAGCATTACAACGGGTTATCTATATCGCCGCGCTTGCCCTTGTCGCGATGAGTGTATCTGGATGTGGGATCACAGAGGATTCACCTTATGATGAAGACATAAGTCATCTCGTTGAACAGTTACGCGACCCGGACCCGGTAACACGTTCTCAAGCAGCAGATGCCCTTGTTGATATCGGCACTCCCGCGGTTCCTGTGTTAATTAGTGAATTAGGTGGAAGTTGGGCCTATGAAGGGGAAACCTCTGCGTCCGGTGTTTTGGCACGGATTGGAAAACCGGCAGTACCGGCGTTGATTGAGGCGTTGGATAATAAAGATGTCATAACTCGCCACAGTGCTGCTATGGCATTAGCAGAGATACGTGGGCCCGCAGGCGCGGCGGTTCCTGCGTTAATAGAGCGGTTAGACGACAAAGTCCTATTGGTTCGTTCTACTACCGCGTTTGCGTTAGTACGCATAGGTGCTGAGACCCGAACCTCAGAAGTTGTCTTGGGATTATTGGATGCCATGGACGATGACTCCCTTGCTCCCTATATAGAATCCTACTTCTTTGATATGGCTGATTCTGCTACCTTCTCACTGTTAGCAGCAAGACATCACAAGGATCGGCATATACGCGAACGGGCGCGTTACATGTTAGGTCGCCTGCAACCCCAATTTAATCTGCAAGACATTCGCTAAACTTCCTAAAGTGGGACTTACGCAGACAGACAATAAATCGCCGGACTACAAACGGATGAACCTTGGAAGGACGAGTGTTTCTCAAAAGTGATGTGGTTTGTAGTAGGGCAATTCTGCGGCGTACTCGCCCAAATGCGACGTGCATTATTGCGCATTGCGTAAGTCCTGATCAGATGAATGTGAGTCTTTAGCCCCGTAGGGGCGGCATTTGTGTAGAAAAATGTTGCTGCAGCATACAATAGATTTATTAAGCGTAACCTAAGTTGCTACCTTTGTAGCAGAATATGTTAGATTGTGCTGGTTTTTGTAGCATAGACTGTTAGTCTGTGCTTCTGCGTGCGCAAACTGAAAGTTTACGCTACAGAGACGCAGGTTTCATAACTAAAATCTTGTAGGTAGCAACTTGGGTTAAGCGTAATGGAACCGTCCGGGAAGTGGAGGTTTTGCTGTGGAGGAGATAAGTCTTCGCAAGGCACACGCAAGCGACAGTGAATTCGTTTTTACCGTAAAGAAGGCAGCATACCGAGAATACGTAGAACAGGTATGGGGTTGGGACGATGATTATCAACGGGAACGACACAATAAAGAGTTCGCTTCGTACGATTTTCGCATTGTCCAGTTTCGTGAAATTGATGTCGGTTTCTTCATAATATCTTCTACTTCCGACACACTCAAGGTCAATCAGATATTTATTCTTCCTGAATATCAGGGGAGAGGCATCGGTTCCGCGTGCATGACCCGTATTATTGATAATGCCAACCTTGAGCAGAGAGTTGTGGTGCTTCAAGTGCTAAAGGTCAATACCCGTGGTACCGCCCTCTATCAGCGGTTGGGATTCACAATCGTCGGTGAAGATTCCATATACTTCCAGATGGAAAAGTTGCCCGAGTAGTTCAGCTACAGGAGAAAATTATGGCGCAATTCTCCCACAACTATGAGAATAATCTCAAGAATCGCTCCATTCCAAGGGAAGTTACGGTGGAAGATTTGTCGCCAGAGGAGATTGAGCGCATCACACAAACTGTATTCGTTACGTCTGATCCTCACTCAGCAGCCGATCTCCTATTCATCTTTGGAACTTCTACGATTAATAGGGACGCTCTGGAATCCGCGGCGCGTGATTGTCAGCGAGGGCACTTTCCTAAAGTCATAGTCACCGGTTTGAGTGGACGGCTCTATTCCGAAACAGGCAAACCTGTAGCACACATAATGCGCGATGAACTCATAACAAGAGGGGGCCCATCAGAGGTAATCCTCGTTCAAGATAAATCAACGAACACACTTGAAGACGTAGCCTTCAGTCTTGTTGTATTAAAAGATCACGACATTTCTCCTGAGAGTATCGCGTTTTTGTGTAAGGCGCACCACAGCGGTCGCTGCCTGCGAACCTTGCGGAAATTCTTCCCTTCTCAAACGCTTTCACCGATTACTTATGTCGCTGAATATGATCGGGTTAAAGTATCCAAAGCGGATTGGTATCAGCACGAGGTATCAAGAAGTCGCGTATATGGCGAATACTTGCGCATCATAGAATATACGCAGAGAGGAGACATCGCGCAGCTTTAAGGTAGCAGGCACACGCCGTGTGCCGTAGCTGGAGCATGTTCATAATGTCTATTGATTTTGTTGAAGCCCTCTCCACAGATAATCTAACCGCTATAAAGGCAGCCCCTAAAACTGATGTTCACTGCCATGCGTTCTTCAGTGCACGACGAGAAAGTGTCGAGCATTGGCTGGGACACTCCCTCACCAAACCACCGCTGAAAATGAAAGGTGTTGAGGGGATGATGGAATATGCCGACGCGGTCTTAGCGCCCCACATAAAACACCGAGAAGGTTTCGAGTTCGTTGCAGTATCAGCGATGAACGATGCGATTCAAGATGGCGTTGTGATGCTTGAGATGAGCTTTGACATCCGACTGGCAGAATTCTATTCCAATGGATTAACGGAACTTTGCGCGTTTATTGAAGCATTGGTTAAGCGGTATAAAGCACAGGTGGATCTGCGTCCAGAGTTGGGCTTTTCTCGTGGAAATGCTGACGACCCCAAGCTAATGGCGTTAGCGCACGAAGCGGTAGAATTAGGTTTTTTTCAGTCGATTGATTTGTATAGCCGTCAAGAGGTATGTCCGCCAGAGGTTATGAAACCGTTATTTACAAAAGCACGCGCAGCCGGAATGAAGCTGAAAGCACATGTCGGAGAATTTGAAGACGCGAAGGAAATCCGACGGACGGTCGAAGTCCTTGACTTAGACGAAGTCCAACACGGTATTGCTGCTGCAGAATCGGTTGAAATCATGCGATGGCTTTCCGAGAATCAGATTCCGTTGAACGTCTGTCCAACAAGTAACGTGATGCTGGATGGTGTATCGGAACTCGCCGCGCATCCCATCCGCATCTTATTTGACAATGGCGTGCCGGTGACGATTAACACAGACGATCTGATGATATTCGGTCAGAGCGTTTCCGAAGAATATCGGAACCTCTACCGATCAGGCGTTTTCAGTGCTGAGGAATTAAATGATATTCGACGCGCGTCCCTCGCCACTTTCGGTTAATTAGGAACCTCGCCATTCCGTTGGTGTAAAGGTAATTATGAGCTTTACTACAAATAAAAATTTGACAATGCAAAGTAGATGTCGTATCATTAACATTAGTATCTAAAATCTAACGTGGATAAATCCAATATTTAGCGGTTATTAACCGTTGTTGAAAAACGAGGAAAATGACACTTTTACGGTCACACTCCAGCTTGCATAGCATGTTTAAACGTTGGCATAATAGGCGACCTAATTGCTTGTGGGGAGTGTGCGCGCAAACGGATAACTGAAATATAGGTTAAAAATCGTTATTTTTCATTTTTAAATTCCGTTGAAGCCTTATGCACACCGATCCCGGTAGCATAAGGTCTTTTTTTTGCAATTTTTCTGAAATGATGCAACTTTTTAGTTAGCAAATCGCGTCATTAACAACAGCGATCTCGTTTCAAGGAAAAATATACTCAAAGAGCACTTTTTGACAAGACCTGTTGAGATAAATTTAATTTGAATTTATTTTCACTTCTTTTGTTAAATGTATCGTTTTCCTTGTAATTACTTCAAGTTTAGACAATTTATAGTAAAGTGTGAAACATGTAGACAGGTTCCAATAAAGGAACCTCTCACTGCCGCTGGCGAGGTGTTTTTGCTTGGGGTTGCCCTTAGTATCCTCGTCTTGTAAGGGGCCCTTACAGAAA
>CAZQIP010000274.1:0-45763 GCA_964593655.1 uncultured bacterium
AGGTCAGGTACATACTCCCTGAAATCGGAGACAGCCGTTTGCCAATTGTCGAGGGCAGGCGGGACATAAGAGAACAGATATTGGAGCGCCGCAATCAAGCGTGCCGGTTCGGTGATGTCTATGTCTAATGCTACCTGTCCATTTTGATATAGGATGGCGCGCTGCGGCGTTTGGAAAAGGATATTGTCAAACGGGTAGCCAGCCTCGCGTTTAGCTTCGACGCCTTTGACGAGGTTGTCGTCAATATCTTTCGCTTCCCAGTAGGCGAACGGGAGTCCGTATTCGTCGAGGACCACGCCATCAATGACGATGCGGTTACCCTTTGCGGTGTGCACCCCATATTGCGGGATAAGCGTGGCGTTGAGTTGTTTTGCACAGGTATCCAGTAAGAAGGCGAAGGGATTGCTGACCGCGCCTTCGTGTGTGGCATTGTGCCTGTCGTATTGCTGGAGCGTGTCGTAGTAGTCTCGGATTGGTTTGTGGGTGGGTTTTAGGTTTAGTCTTTGCATAGGGATATGATAGCAGGTCAGGGATTAGAGGGCAAGGAGAAATTGTCAAATTTGACATCTCCGTAAAAATCTGTTATACTCTGTCCTATTCAATTCATAGGAGTTATATCTGAATGTACAACCTACATGGAAAAGTCGCTTTAGTAACAGGCGCGGGAGGCAAAAACGGCATCGGGCGTGCAATAGCGACACGATTGGCGAAAGAGGGTGCCGGTGTCGCTGTCAACGATATTGCCGAGCATCCTTATGCCGCAGTTCAAGCCGACTGGCAGGGATTACCTGATGTCGTGCGTGAAATTGAAGCGATGGGGCGGCGTGCTATCAGTGTCGTCGCGGACGTTGGGGACACGGAACAGGTGAAAGAGATGGTTGACAAGACCGTCGCGCATTTCGGGAAAATTGACATTCTCGTCAACAATGCTGGAACGATGGCTGGCAAGGATCGCGTGCCTGTCGTAGATCTGGCTGAAGAAGATTGGGACAGGGTACAGCGCGTCAATGTGAAAGGCGTATTCCTCTGTTCACAAGCGGTGGCACGTCATCTCATCGCGCAGGGAACCGGCGGCAAAATTATCAATATGTCTTCTGTTACTGGGAAACGAGGGTCGGCGCGCTTTGCTGCATACAGTGCCTCGAAATTCGCTGTGATCGGCTTCACACAATCGCTCGCGTGTGAACTTGCCCCTTATCGGGTCAACGTCAACGCTATTTGCCCTGGGCTTGTAGACACAGAACGCGTCACACATCTGGCATCTGTGCTCATGCCTGATAATCTTTCCGCTGATGAACAGCTCTCAGCATACACACGCCAATCCGAAGCAAATGTACCCTTTGGGCGACTCGCCGAGGGGGCGGATATTGCCAAGATGGCAGCGTTCCTCGCCTCAGACGAAGCCGCTTATCTCACAGGGGTTTCCATCACCGTTTCAGGCGGCTCCGTGATGGACTAAAAATTAACGCAGAATCCGCTGGTCGCTCAGGTCTTTTCCGCCGATGGTTTTGACGATAGATGCGCCACGCCACTCCTTGACTTCGAGCTCATGAAAAGCGTTGACGATGTTATACTGCGTCGGCAGATCTTCCCAACGCGCTTTATGGAATTGTACGGTCCCTTCACCACGCCAATGCTCCTTCACAACTCGGTTCGGCGTGCTTGCAGGCGTTAGCACGGCATAAGTAACGTCGGCAGCGCCCCATTCGCCGGTTCTCGGCATGTATTTATAGTGGAGCGTGCCGGTAAGCGGTTGTTCGGTGCTCGGCTGTTTTGGCGGAGCGGACGGCGGTTGTTGTATCGGTACTTGCTCTGTCGCTCTCACGTGCATGTCCATAAACTTAAAGCCGAGCCAACTCGCGGTGCAGTGTGTTTCGCCGTTGAAAGTTAGCGGTTCTGGCAGTTCGCAATAGATTTTGGAGAAACCTAATTCCTCGCGGCCCGTCAAAATCGGGTCTGTCAGATTTTCCCAGAGTACCGTCAAAAGCGATCCTGTCGCTCGGTCTACTTCACCGTTGAAAACTACCGGGAAACTGACACCGAGGGTATTGTAGCCGCGCCCTGCTAACCATTCGATTTCTTTCATATAGCCGCCTGACACGGACACCACGGGTTCGCCGTTAAGCGAAAATCCCGGCGGTAGAAAAGCCTCCAGTTGTTCGCTGTTTGTCAGAAAACTCACTGAAACTGATGTCGATTTCGGGTTATCTTTACATTCAAATTTTCTGCCATCGGGTCCGTATCTCGGGCCTGTCCTCGGTCCAAAGTGGGTTGGCATCCGGTACATTGCTTTCGGATCGAACTTATATGCCATCTCATTCCCTCCATGTATGTGTTATATTTCTATTCTATCAATATAGAGCGGAATGTCAAGTCTTAAGTATAGCCCTGATAGGACGATTTAGTTCTCGGTTTTGATTTCGATTTTCGTTTACAGATGTTGACGTTTTTTCTTAAATATCGCGAGCACAGCTCGCTCCTACAGAGGAAAATATACACACATATAAAGCGAATTTATAAAACTAAATGACCCTGATAGCCCTGATGGCTCTGATCGGGATATGGATTTTGTGCCAGAAATATGATATAATGCCTTCCAATACAACTATGTCTCTAAAACCGAATAGGACACTTCATGAAAACGGATAAAAAGGGGTGCATTGTTTTTCTCTTTCTTTTCCTCTGTGGAAACATCGTAAACGTATTTGCGAATGGCACTCACGCCGCATCAGAAAAAGGATCGACTGAGCAGATAGCCTCCGTTCGTCCTGATAACTATGCCCCACTCGGTGTTATGGGAGACCATGTCCACAAGGCAGGAGAGATGATGTTCTCATACCGTTCCATCGAGATGGCAATGGACGGACTTCAAAACGGGAACGCCATCTCAATCGAAGAAACGCTCGACGACTACCTGATGGTGCCCGTCAGGATGCGGATGCGAACGCACATGTTCGGAGCGATGTTTGCCCCGTACGACAGGATTACGCTCATGGCAATGATGAGTTATCGGACCAACTTCATACAAATGGAAGGTGCACACCTCCACAGTCCCGGAGGAGACGGGCCCGTAGGACACCATCACATCATAGGAGACCCTTCAGGGACGATCTCCGGACTCGGGGATATTACACTTGCCGCGCTCGTTCCGCTGCTCAACGCAGAAAACGCCGATCTCCGCTTCAACGCCGGTGTCTCTATACCGACAGGATCTATTATTTCCCGAAGAGGCGCGTACACCAGCAGTAGCGGCGTAACCGGTCTTCACTATCCGATGCAGGTGGGGTCTGGCTCTTTTGAACTCAGACCGGGACTAACTTTTGCAGCAACACACGGTGCCTGGTCTTATGGTGCCCAAGCACGCGGTGCAATTCGGCTCAACAAAAACAAGCGAGATTACAGATTAGCACCCACTATCGGTTCCACGCTTTGGAGCGCACGCAGACTTAACGAATCTCTTAGCATTTATCTCCGCGGTTCATTTGAAAATTGGGGGAACATTACCACGTTCACCTCGGAAGAAGAGAGGGCATCCCACGATAGGTACGCCGCACTCACTGGAACGACACGATCTGACTATACATCTCCGACGATGGATCCAAATCTTCAAAGGGGGAGGCGCGGAAGTGTGTCGGCAGGTGTGAACTTCATTTTCTCCGACAAACCCGGCGGCATTTTGGCAGGCCAACGGTTCACTTTTGAATTCCAGATGCCTGTCTATCAAAATCTTGACGGACTACAGATGGCACTCGACTCGACAATCCTTCCCGATTGGCGAAATTTCATGCTACTTCACTATATCGACTGGACAATCGTCGCCGGTTGGCAATACCCTCTTGATCAAAATCCCGACGGAGCGCAGATGAAACTCGACTGGACAATCGTTGTGGGTTCGCGCAATTTCATGTACCTTACCGATGTCCATATATCCGACTTCGACTGGATAATCGTTGCCGGTTGGCAATACGCTTTCGGGTTATGATAAATGTTTTTACGGGCGCGCCACAAGACTGAAAGGAATAATTTGGCTATCTATGCGGATAAAATACAACACGGACACAGTTTTAATAATCCTCATTATCACGGCATGCCTTGTAAGCAGTTGTGAAAGAATTCCGACACAGATTATCGCTACAGAACCTGTCGAAAAAGTCGCAGTTGCCGTCATCTCTGAGAAAGACGGGAGCGGTCTGACGGGTAAAGCCACGTTCGCGGAGGTGAATGGAACGGTTCACGTCCGGATTGACATTCAGAATGCATCCCCAGGTTTGCACGCGGTACACCTCCATATCGGGAGCTGCACCGATGTAGGTCCGCACTGGCATCCTATGGAGGTTCCAGCAGGTACTGTCGGCGTTCCTGTCGCTGAAGCGACACCTGAGATGCCGCCCATCGGTGTCGGTGAAATCGGTAATATCCCGGTCAACGAGGACGGTACAGGCGTTTTAGAATTTACGACACCGCTCTGGTCCCTTGGCGGTGCCCCGGGCATGGACATCCTCGGCAAACTGATACTTATCCACGAGACCGGCGACACATTCCAAACCAATCCGCATGTACATCAGACAGGCACAGGCACACATACCCATAATATGGGACAGATACAGATGGAAATGGCGATGGTGGAAGCCACGCACGCTTGTACACTAACAGTGCTCGGTCAGCAGATTGACTTGGAATTGGAACACCATCTTCCCGGTCAAACGATAAGTCCACATAGCCATGAACCGTTGGAGCTGCTGCTTCGCTGCTTCTTTACGCCTGAGCAACTACTGGATCTGGCATTTCTGCCTGTGATTCAGCTGACGGAATCGTCAGCGTACCAAGCGTTTTTGGAAGCCGAACCGACCCGTTTGGCTGCCTACCATGACTTTTTTCTGTCTAAGGGCGCGCCCATAGACCCAGATTTTTTCACAAATCAATATCGACAGACTTTCCTCACTGGAGCCCCTGAAGCATTTGAGCCGGAAATGCGGATGCGGTTAACACGGCTCTACATTTCATCGGGCATAGATTTTGAGAACGCCGCAGACTTAGTGGGTTACAACCAATTCCTCATCACGTTTCTGGACGCTCGGACGACTGCCTGGATGTTAGGCTATTTCCAAGGGGACGATGTGGCGTTTGGTGAGTGGATTGTTTCGGTGCTGAAAGAGGTGCAAGTTAGAGCAGGTGGCGGTGCCCGCATCGGTTGCGGTGTGATTGAATTGGTGGAATAAACATTACTCGCCTGTAGGAGGGACCTCTTCGGTCGCGATTCCCCAATAACTTATATTTCCTCTGCTTGTTGTAACGCTTCAGTGATAATTGATTCGTCCAAGTGCATCCCATTCCGCTTTAATGCAATTAAAAGCGGCTTGATTTTATCAATCAATCCGTTCTCTTTTGCATCCAGCAAAACACCCACTGTACCCTTGAGCGATAATCCAATTTTGCTTGCTTCTCGTCGAGCCTTTTTTTCATCAATAATGACAAATCGTGCATCGTGTTTCTTTGCAAGTGCTAAGACAGAAGTTTCGCCTGGATCAAGCCTGTTATTAACCGGTATACTTTCCGAATCTGTCAAATCAATAGTTTTAATCCACGAGGCATTATTGAGTGCCTGTTGACGAGATTTCTTTTCGATTCCAAGAAACTCTTCTTCAACCTCTCGTGGGATCCACACCTCTGTGTAGAGGTCTCGTAATAAAGAAAGGAGATCCAGTCTCCAAAGCGCAACAAGCGGACTATTATTACTAATGACTGGCTTTATGGGCATTCTCACGCTCCGCTCTTAAGTCTTCAGCAGTTCCAAAGAGAGAGAGCCCATAATCCGCCATCAGGTACCAGAACTCTTCGCGCGACACACCTGCAAGACGGGCAGCGAGACCACTGCTCAATTCTTCATTCTCGTAATACTTCATCGCCAATGCCACTCGTGCGTCCTTATCAATTTCAAGCGGTTCTTGCCGTGGGGTTAGCAGATATACAATGTCTTCTGGCAATTTAACACCCACTTGCTCCTCAAAGGCAGCGATACTGGTGTGTGTGTTATGAAATGCCTCTGCGATATCCACGCCTTGGAGTATAGCAGCTGTCAGATCTCTTTGTGCTTCCTCCCATTTTTCGATATGTAAATATGCCTCACCGCGTGTATAATAGGATTCAGCGACCTTTGGCTTCAGGACTATCGCTTGACTGTAGTCCTTGATCGCCTTGCCCACTTCGCCTTTGTCGCAGTACGCGTTGCCACGACGACTATATGCCTCAGCATACTCCGGGTTCAGCTCTATTGCCTTGGTAAAGTTTGCTACCGCTTGGCCATAGTCTCCACTTTCGCTGTGGGCAAGGCCGCGGGTATTATAAGTATCAGCATCATTAGTTTCCGTTTGGAATGTTAGCAGTGTCACGATATCTTTCGGCAACTGAACACCATATTTCTCCTCAAAGTCCGTAATGCTTTTGTAATCATTGTGAAATGATCCAATGATCTCCACACCCATACTTTTGGCAATTGTAATATCTGATTTCGCTTTTTCCCATTTTCTGAGACGTAACCATGCCTTGCCGCGATTACTATAGGCGAGTGCAAATTCAGAGTCCAGTTTTATTGCCATATTATAGTCTCTAATGGCACTTTCAATATCACCTTTATTAGCGTAAGCAACGCCGCGATTGCTACAGAGATCGGCATCAGTGGGCCTAATTGCTATTGCTATGTTGAAGTCTTTGATTGCGAGATCATACTCACCTTTCTGGCTATAGGCAATACCACGATTACTGTAAGCATCAACATCATTGGGTTTAAGTTTTATTGCTGTATTATGATCTTTGATTGCAAGATCATACTCACCTTTTTGGACATAAGCCACGCCACGATTGTTATATGGTACTGTATCATTCGGTTTCCATTTTATGGCTCTGGTGTAGTCTTTAATAGCAAGATCAATCTCGTCTTTTTTTCTATAGGCTCTACCGCGATTGTTATATGCCCCAGCATAATCTGGTTTCAATTTTATCGCTTTAGTGTAGTCCTCAATGGCAAGGTCTATTTTACCTCTATCAAAATTGTAAGTATTGCCGCGATTATAATAGGCAACTGCAAACTTGGGTTTGAGTTGTATCGCTTTGTTGTAGTCTTGGATAGCAGCGTCAATATCGCCTACAGCACTGGAGACAACGCCGCGGTTGTTATATGCCAAGCCATGATCTGGATTCAACTCTATCGTTTTGGTATAGTCTTTGATTGCAAGGTCGATATCACCTTTACGATAATAAATATTACCTCGGTTATAATAGGCATTCGCAAATTTGGGTTTGAGTTGTACCGCCATAGTATAATCTTCGATAGCAAAGTCGTACTTGTAGTTTTCTGCGTAAGTATTACCTCGATTGTTATAAGCTTCTGCACAGTCAGACTTGAGTTGTATCGCTTTATTATAGTCTTCAATAGCAAGTTCAATTTCACCTTTACTATCGTAAGCAATTCCGCGATTGTTATATGCCTCAGCATAATCCGGTTTCAATTTTATCGCCTTACTAAAGTCAGCGATTGCAAGATTGTACTCACCTTTTTTGGCGTGAGCGATACCTCTGGCATTGAGTGCCTCAACTATGTCCCTTTTGGCGGATAGCGTATTGTCAGCATAAGCAAAACTGAAGCTGTAAGATGCAAGAGGAAGTTCTTGATTCAGCTGTTGCATCACTTTGTCCTCCACAATGCAGGTTACTTGTGGGTAATGATAACATACTCAACGAGTAGATGTCAAGCATAATGCTGAAAATGAATAATTTGGATCATTTCAATCAAATCTCTTGAATTAAACACTGAGTTGTAGTATCATGCCACAAACCCTAAACGGAGTGAGCGCATGAGAATCAAAGATATACAGACAGTCCGAATCAATGTTCCGCCGCGAGACATCAAACGCACCGAACCGCGCCGTGACCCGTGGAATGCGCATGCCGAAGTCGCAAACCCGATGTCGCGCTACCCGCAATACAAACGCCACCGCTCCAGTTGGATGCCGAAGTGGGATACCGTCTACGTCAAAGTTACTGCCGAAGATGGGACCTGGGGGATAGGCGAAACCTCGTTCGGTACACCCGTTGCAGCGATCATCGATGAACACCTCGCACCAATGCTGATTGGCGAAAACTGCTTCGCCGTTGAAAAGATTTGGGATATGATGTTCCGTATGTCCAAACCTTACGGTTCACAAGGCTTAACGAGTTGTGCTATCAGCGGTATCGACATCGCGTTGTGGGATCTGAACGGCAAGATTAAGAACCAACCCGTCTATGAGCTGCTGGGGGGTCCCTTGCGTGAGAAAATGTTCGCTTACGCCACGGGCAACGATACGGATTGGCAGTTAGAACTCGGATTCAAAGCGGTGAAGTTAGCGTGTCCGTACGGACCTACAGACGGTGAATGGGGCTTGAAAGAAAACGAAAAACTGGTGGCGAAAACCAGAGAAACGGTTGGTGACGACGTTGAAATTATGCTTGATTGCTACATGGCTTTTGATGTGGATTACACCATCCGTTTGGCGCACCGGCTCCGTCCGTATCGGCTCAAATGGATAGAAGAGTTTCTCATTCCAGAAGACATTGACGGTCTGGTGAAGGTCCGAGAGGCTGTCGATTGGGTAAGTCTGGCGAGCGGTGAACATCATTATACTCGCTTCCCATTTCAACAGATTATCGAAAGGCGATGTTTGGACATCTTGCAACCGGATACCTTCTGGGTAGGTGGCATCACCGAATGCGTCAAAATCTGCCATCTCGCAGACGCTGCGGGACTCACTGTTATTTTCCACGGTGGTGGACTCCGCCAATCCGGTCTTCATCTGTCCGCTGCGATGCCGAATACGCCTTGGGTAGAATACTATCTCGGTGTCCCACCCGGTGTGCCGTTGGAGGAGACGAAGTTATTTGAAGGTGAATCTCTGCCAACGGAGAGTTATATCGCTCCAAATGACGGTCCTGGACTCGGTTTGCACATTGAAGAGGAGTGGCTCACACCCAGAAATCCGAGATAATATGCGGCACTACATCACTTTTTTGTTCTTGTTCTGTTTCTGTATCAACGGCAACACGTACACGCAAGTGCTTATTGATACTGTCATTGCGGTTGTCAATACGGATGCCATCACGCGCAGCGAACTCGAAAATGAGTTTCGTATTGCTGCTATTATGGGAAAGCCGCTTGTTGAGACACCGACTGCTGTTGAGAAACGTGCTGTCCTTGAGACGATTATCAACCGTAAATTCGTCTTACAGGAATCAGAGCGGGAAGGTATTGTGATTGCTGAGCGCGATGTCCGGGTAGCTGATAGAATAGCAGAGATTCGCACAGGATATGCTTCCGAGGTAGAGTTCCAAAGCGTTTTACAGCAATTCCAGTTAGAAATCGAATCCTTGGAGGCGTGGGTCTATGAGCAGCTTATTTACGATGAGTTCTTCCGACGCAAATTTTTCAACGCCGTTAACAGTGCAGAAGTCGAAAAGTTAGCCAAATCATACTATGATACGCATAGTGCCGAATTTGTTGTGCCACCCACCGTCACTTTCAACTCGCTACTTATCGTTATTCCGGAGGGTATATCAGAAACGGAAAAGCAAAGTGTGGTGGACCTGATACAAGAACTCAATGAGCATTTACAGCAAGGAAAAACATTTGAGGCTGTCCGTAAAACTTATGAGACGCTGTTGATACTCAAATTTGCGATTTCGACAGTTGCGGCAGACACGCCGTTGGGGAGCATTATAACCGAATTGAAAACTTCTGAGCGAAGTCAACCGATCCGCGTTGCGGAAGGATACCGGATTGTTGAACGCATTCGGCATAACCTGGCGTATCGAAAGGCATATTCAGAAGTCAGTGAGGAGATTACAGAGCGGATTCGCCAAGAGGCGGCAGCGCAATGGTTTGAAGCATGGTTGACTGGACAGAAAGAGGAGAAGACCTGGCATATTTTAGATGATGAACTCACGCGAACAGAAAACAACGGAAAATAAACAGATGCGAGATTATCAGGGCTTAATGCATCGCGAAAACAGACGATCAGATAGGACAACGCCTCAGGTGAAATGGGAGCATTGTGTCATTGGCGTACTTCTGTTTATGTGCGCCACATGGGCATCTGGCGATATATTGCGACGGAATATCACAGACGCTCCTAAAACATTTCAGAAACAGTTGAAAGACGCCCAACAAGCATTTCAAGCCGAACAGTGGCAGGAGGCATTCCGTTTATACCGTGCCCTCGCTGAGGCGGCACCAGATGTGCCGATTGTCCATATCGGCGAAGGAGATGCCGCTGCGAAATTGAAAGACTATCCCACCGCGATTACCGCCTTCCAACGTGCCTTGCAACGCCTCTCAATGGAACAACAAGCCGATATCTCAGTCGCCCGCCTACAATCCATTGTACAAGCCAAACTGGGGGCGGCGTATCATCGCAACAAGCAGCTGGAGGCAGCCGATATGTGGTTCCAAAAAGCCGTCAAAGGTGCTGGTGAGGACGCACCAGTGACGTGGTATGTCGCTTTGGGACAGATCGAAACCGAGCGTGGCAACTTAGAGCAAGCGCGGAGATACTATATTGTCGCCGTGCAATTGCACCCAGAGACGACTGCCGCATACAACAATCTTGGACATGTCCTTCTCAAACTCAACCGCATTGACGAAGCTGATGCCGTTTTTAGGCAGGCACTCACCCAAGACGAGACACTTGCCAGTGCAGCGTTCGGACGCGGCGAAGTCGGGATAAGGCGTGAGCAATTCGATGTCGCCCGTCGTTTTTACGAACATGCTCTCCAACACGCACCGCATGAACCGACATTTCACAAATCGCTCGCAGAGGCTCTCCGCGGTATGGGAAATAGTGAAGCCGCCGAAATCGCCGAAGCGCGTTACCGCCGAACCCTTGCGGAACGCTATCTCCATCAAGCACATTGGTTCATAGAAAAAAAGCAGCTACAACAGGCGTTAGAACCGCTGCAAAAGGCACTTGAAACCGATGATATGTTCATACCGGCACTCAAAGATTATGCATATCTTCAGATGCAACTCGGCGAATTAGCAGCCGCGAAGCAGACGTATCAGCGCGTCCTAACCGTGGAACCCACCTCCCGTCAGGCACTTTTACATCTTGGTATCATAGAAGCCGAACTCGGAAACGCCCCGAATGCCGCAGCGCACTATCTCACGCTCATCAAACACGATCCAGATTTTATGGATGCCTACGTGCAACTCGCCAATTTGCGCGAGAGGTCAGGAGACTTCGCAGCTGCCGAGCAAGCACTCACGATCGGAATTCAACACGAACCGACATGGGCACCCGGGTATTTATGGCGTGGAAAGATTTTCCAAAAGCAGGGCGCGTCTGACATGGCAGAAACCGATTTCCGTCGTGCGATCCAACTTGCGCCGGGTGTGCCGTTCCCGAAAGAAGCGTTGGCATCGCTGCTCGCGACGGAAAACAGGAAACTTGCCGAAGCACGGACGCTTGCTGAGGCTGTCATTAAAAGCGATAGCCGCCCGGCACACCGTGCCACGCTTGCCTTCGTCTATTACCGTCTCAAGCGCGTTTCGGATGCATACCGTGAAATTGAAGCAGCTTTTAGAGAAGATCCTAAGCACCCCTACATTCTAAAAATTCGCTCACAAATCTTAAAAAATGATAAGTAGTGACGCTTTAATATTATTTTTTCTTGAGTATTAAAACGAAGTATAGTATAATTGAACAAGGTTGTGTACACATAAACCCGAAGGGTTAAATTCTGAAGTGAATGAGCTTTGTCGTATTAAGCTCGTAACTCTTCGTCAATTCTTATTTCAAACACAGAAGAAGGAGCATTCGTAATGCTTAGATTTCAAATAGCCTTGGCTATTATTTTAGTTGGTTGTGTCGCCTTCGTAGCTTGTGAACGCGGACAACAGATGTTAGACCCCGCCGATATGACGGATCCCGGCACTGCCCCGTCTGTGGACACGGAGACGCACAAGATGTGGATGAGTGTTATGCTTGACGCACCGACAATGACCGTGGAGGAAGCTGCTGCAGCTATGAATGCTGGCGGAACCGGCGCAGCACACGGCATGGGTACCCGGACTGTCTATTTCAATGAATCCGCTGCCATGGCAAATATGGCAGGGACAATGTACCCCGCGGGTGCCATGATTGTCAAAGAGATCATGGATGATACCAATATGTTTGTCCAGAAGATCGCGAAGATGACACAAACCGATGACCCGATGTACGCCGATCACGATGGTTGGATGTACGTCAAGTACGCTCGCGCATCAGAAACGGACGCATACATGATGGTCGGTGGAGGCAGCATGGAAGCAAGCGTAGGATGTGACGGTTGCCACGCAAAAGCAGGGGAAGGCAGCTACAGCGTCTTTGTGTCACTTCCCATGAAAGATGATTCGACTGCTGGTGGCACGGAAGCTGGTGGCACGGAAGCTGGTGGCACTGGTGATACTCAATAGTTCCATCTAACAACACCTATAAGGAAGGGATTGGTAGCTGTACTTTGTGGTTGTCAGTCCCTTTCTACTTTTCTACCAATGTTTTAGGCGATGAATGCCGCACTCTGCGCTGCAAGCGAGACCTTTACGGAATCTTCTGATACTGTCACTTGATTTCCATTGAGCTGGTCTTTCACAAGCGTTTGGAACGGCGTAACTGGAACATTAATTGTTTGAGCGCACCGGCTCGTATTTAAGACAACCAAAACAGGACTGGTTTCGGAAGTGCGCAGATACGCATAAGTTCCGTTTTGAACGTTCAGATGAACAACTTTTCGTTTTCCCGAAGTAAGCACCGGAAACTGTTTCCGTAGTGCCCCCAAGCGTTGGAAATAGGTCAATAAATCTTCATCCTGTTCATCGCCCCATAGCATCGGTAAACGTGCTTCCTCAAAACGTCCAAGCGGATTCCGTTGTG
The DNA here is from genome assembly GCA_964593655.1 of uncultured bacterium. Taxonomy (GTDB): domain Bacteria; phylum Poribacteria; class WGA-4E; order WGA-4E; family WGA-3G; genus WGA-3G. The sequence goes on from CAZQIP010000274.1 coordinate 12,939, forward strand.
AAACGCCTATCTCAGTACCGTTGTAAATCACCGGTGGTGCCGAGAGTGTGAACAGCACCAGTGCCGCTAACTTGACTTTCGCCCTATCTTCACCTGCCAAGTAGAGAATGCGCGTCATATCGTGGTTGTCCAGAAACGCTGGCAGTGAGAAATCTTTTGGGAAGTATGCCTCGTGTGCTGCTAAAAATGCTTCAAATTCCAGCAGCGTCAAAGTTTCGAGGACAAAAGTTCGCCGGAGTGCATCCGCCAGCAGAAAATCGAGGCAGCCATCAAAATGCGGCATGTAAGCGGCTATCCCTTCCGAATGCCGTACCACCTCCCCAAAAAGAAAGACATCAGGGTTCACTGCTTTACACGCTTGACGAAAGTCTGCCCAGAACGTGTGCGGTGGTCCGGGCGCATAATCGAGCCGGTAACCGTCAACACCGTTTTTTAGCCAATGCTGTGCACACGCTAAAAGATGATCACTTGCCGCTCCGTGCTTCAGGTTCAACTGTGGCATCCCCTTCACGCCGAAAAAACTGGTATATTCATCGGGCCACCGCTGCCATGTATACCATGCGCGATACTCGCTGTTTTCATCACGTTGTGCCGCCTGAAATGTCGGATGCCGATTGGACCAGTGATTCGCGACAAAATCCAAAATAACCCGTATCCCGCGCTGGTGTGCTTCTTCAATGAGTTCTTTGAGATCCGCGTTTGTGCCGAACCGAGGTTCAACAGTGTAGTAGTCTGTTGCATCGTAACCGTGATGCGTCGGACTCGCGAAAAGTGGTGAAAGATAGATCGCGTTGCATCCGAGTGATTGAATATAGTCCAACTTCTGAATCGCGCCGCGGAGGGTGCCGCCGAAAAATCCGGAGAGATTCGTCGGTTTTTTCCACGGCACGCCGTCTCCCGGATAAAACCGATCTAAGAAGATGTGGTAAATAACAGCGTCACGTGCCCACGTTGGCAAATCGTAATCGTCTATTGAAATGGCGAATTCGGTTGCGTCCGATAACACGCGCGCCTGATTATCCGCAAATATCCAACTGTCCGAACCTACAACCCGTCCACCAATCTTATAGCGTATCACTGTCCCACTTGCCTGTGGTGGGATTTGTCCGTGCCACTGGAGCACATATCTCCATTCAAGTATACTCCATACGGGTTCCCCGGCCACAAGTTCAAATGTAGTTTCCTCGCCATTTGCATTCATCCAGCAGCGCACTGAATCGTAAGGGATACCACCAGATGTTGTCACGTGGAGCGCGATGGGTTGATTCGGTTGAGGGCGCGTCGGCGATTCAGACTGCCTACCTAATCGGTGCAGATGCTTAACGCCTACTAAATTGCTTCGGTATTCAGCGGTCCGATTCTCAAAATCTCTTTGGGAGCCAAACATAATGTCCTCTGCTGTCCTAATCGTGTGATTTGTCGCATGGTCAGCGCAATAAAAAAAGCCGTGTCGCGAGCACACGGCTTTTTCATTTCCGTTACGAATTTACCTATTTATCGCCCCAAGCAGGTCCGCGTCGAATCCATAAGCGTTGTCCGACACTCAGCCTCGTCCGGTCAAAGATATAATCATCTTGGTTCCCCGCGACTAACCGTTCCCAGAGCTCTGGGTTATCGAAAATCTCAGGACGTGCAGCGATGCGCTTGAGTGCAGCCTCACCGTTTTCTTCCTGAATATCCTCTTTTTGGACCCGGTATCTGTCAAGTTTTTCCGGACTGGTAATGCTGAAGCTGAAGCTATGTGGACTGACGAGGGTATTGCCAGCCATATCGGCGGCACCGGTGACGGTGACGGTGTACATCCGTCCTGCCCGCATCGGCATATCAGATGTGAAGGTCACAGAATCCCCAGTTCCGCTCACTGTACCTGCCAGTGTTGCATCCATAGGTTCACTGAGTGAATCTTCTGTTTTCGCAACGGCTACACTGACTGAGACGCTACCGCTATCCACCGCTTCACTAAATGAGACTGACACGCTGTTCATCACATTTAGGGAATCTTCGTACTCAGAGATGACTGTACCATCAGTGGGTTCGTTCATCGTCACGGTTGGTGGCGTTGCATCGGTGTATGTAAATTGCTGTGAAAGCGTGACGGGTACTTCGGGTTTGCCCTTGTTGGTAACGACGACAGAAACGGATTCGCCTGCCATGCCGCCGGGAGTCATTGCGGTAATTTGTGTTTCACTTGGGACCGTCACGCTTGTGGCGTTTTTCCCACCGAACGTCACGGTTACACCGTTTTTCATATCAAATTTTTCGCCAGTAATCTGGACAGTTGTTCCGCCACTTTCGGGCCCCTGTGTGGGGCTCATCGCGCTCGGTACCGGTTCTGGATTACAGCCGCCGCAGCCTACCATCCACGCACAGACAATCGTGAGGATAGCCAACACGGCTATGTTTCTGGGTTTTTGCATTAATTCGGTCTCCTTATCGTCAGAAAAAGTCTCATTCCGTACCGCGATTTTGGTGCAGCTTGCTGGTCTGCAAAACTTGCTATGAAGTACGGACGCAGCACGCCGGTTTCCAAAACTTGTTACTACAAAGTAGAATCTCGTGGATTAGAAGGAAGCCTCTAAATTACACCTTAAGTTATTATACACATAAATGGGTACAATTGTCAACACTTTTTTCCGCAGCGTGTACACACCAAAGCTCTTAACCGCGCCAACTCGTTCGCTTTAACGGATCTTGGACTGAAACAGTCAACTCTGGGCCGAAACCTTCTATTCCCAATCTCACGGTATCTCCGTCGCCAACTGCCGTGAGTGCTTCATGGTGTGTCCCTGTGGATACAACATCGCCCGGCTCCAACGTTACGACGTTGGTTACCTCTGCAAGTAATTCTGGAATGAAGCGTGCCATAGAGTTCGTGGAAAAGTCGTGTTGTAAGCCGTCATTAATCCAGAGTTGCACACCAAGTGCGTTCCCGTCATCCACTTCGTCGGCGGTAACGAGCGCGGGGCCCATCGGTGCAAATGTGTGCCAACTTTTTCCTAAGAAGAAGCCGCCGGGTAAACCCCGTGCGGACACATCAATGAATTGCGTATAACCGAATACACAATCTAAGGCGTTTTCTTCGGAGAGGTGTTTCGCCGTTTTGCCGATAACGATCGCCAATTCGGGTTCAAAGTGAAACACAGTGACATCTGTTTCCGGCAGTTCGACTGTCCCTTTTGTGGCGATGATGCCAGTTGGTGACTTCAGAAAGGCGTTGAACTCACCACGAGACGGACTATCCGGCTCAATGTAATTACCGGCGAGGCACACGAGTTGCCCTGGCCGCGGTAATGGTGCTTTGAGGCTAACACTATCTAAAGCGGTAGCTGTCCCATTTTCAGCGGCATTCGCTATCGCTGGACGTAGATTATCAAAGTCCTCAATCACCATCCGTATCAATTCCTGCGGTGTGTGATACGAAATGCCGCTCAGGGCGTCGCTGATGTCAACAACCCCGTCTTCTGTGATTACACCGAGTTGATAGTCATTAAAGAATGCAAGTTTCATTCAGATTTTGCTCCTCTGTTAAGGCGTTTTGCAAGCGGATGATCCCGCTCCTCCAACGGCAGTTGCACCTTTTGCCCACTGAAATGCGAAGCGTAGGTCGCACTTACACATTCAAGCGATGTAAGTGCGTTGCGTCCGCCGAGTTCTGGTTGATTTCCGTTAAGAATAGCGTCCCGCATATTTTTTGCACTCCAGATAGTGTGGCGAGACTGCCACGCTTTTCCAGAGATCAGAAATGCTGATGCGTCAAGTTCTATCTGTTCCCATTCTGGTGTATGTGCTGCAAACGAGACATCGAACGGACAGTACCACATCTCATCTATACCTGTGTCCGGGTTCGGTTTTATCATCAGTTGCCCTTCCGAACCGAGCAGATGGGGTCCCATCATCCATCCATGTCTCGGTTCGCGGCAATAAAGTTCCATAATGCCGTAGGCACCGTTCGCTCCGCCGATATGCACGAGCATCGTATCGCCTGCGACGATACCGTTATCGCGCCGGTCAGTGCTGCACAACTCACTGCTGTGCATTATGTCCGCCGCTGTCACGTCATGTCCTTGATAGATAATATGCGCCTGAATCCAAGAGATACCGTCCAAGAAAAAATCCATCTCGTCAAAATAGTGGACCCCCATTTCCATCAGTTCAAATCCGGCTTCGCGTCCTTTGCCGACTTCTCGGATTGAACGGAGTTCACCGATTTTGCCTGCATCAATCAAGGCTTTCGCGTGCCGAAAGAGCGGTGTGAATCGGAATTGATGGCTGACCGCTAAGTGGACCCCTGCTTCATGACACGCTGCGAGCATTTCATCTGCCGTTTCTAAATCGACAGACAACGGCTTTTCAGATAAGACATGGACTCCTGATTTCGCGGCGGCGATCGCTATAGGTGCGTGTAAAGGTGCATGCGTACATACACTTACAAGGTCCAATGCCTCGTGCGCAAACATCTCCTCATAGTCGGTATATCGTTTTGAAACACTGTATTCATCGGCACGATTGTTGAGGGCATCGCGATGGATGTCGCACATTGCAACGAGATCAATGTTCTCAAGATTGGCGTGTGCTGCGGCGTGGCTTTTACTAATTCCGCCACAACCGACAATCCCTACTTGTAACGTCATCAATTGCCCCCAAATTTAGTTTGTGCCTGTTTCATTGATTTCAAGCAATGCCTGCCATTGTGTTTCGTCTACGAGCACACCCTTTTCAAGACTCTCCTGCCGTGTCCGTAACATACCTTCTCCCGGATACCGGACCTTTTCATTTGCATCTAAAGGTGTGGCGGTATGGAAATCGTTGATGATCGCTGCCACTGTCTCATCCAACGCCGCTTGTCCCATCAACCCGGTGACATTGATCGCGATGTACACCTGAGAAACCGCGTATTCCGAGCCTTGCTTTCCGATTTCGTGCGTGGCTTGCCCACCTGAGATAACGGATGCCATCGTGTCAAGGGCAAGTGCGAGTCCGGATCCTTTCCAATAGCCGATAGGAAGTGCTCTTTTAGAGTCAAGAATCTCACCGGGATCAACCGTTAGTTCTCCATGGGCGTCGTAGCCGCCGGGTAGTGGCAATTCTTTTCCCTGCAGCTGCAGTACTTCTAATTTCCCGTTTGAATACTGACTCATCGCCATATCCAGCAAAATGTGTCCTTCTTCTCTCGGAATGCCAATTGCCATCGGATTGTTTCCGATCTTCTTTTCCGCGGAACCCCACGGTGGCATCAGTCGGGTCGTGTTGGTCCAACATATTCCGATGTATCCAGCTTCTGCGGCTTGTAGGGCATAAGCACCCCCGCGCATCCAGTGGTTTGTGTTTGAAAGCCCGACACATCCGATGCCGTGTGTTTCAGCGAGTTCCGTTGCCCGTTGCATACAGATATGCGCGTTGACAAGTCCCACGCCCATGTTGCCATTCCAGCGTTCTAACGCGCCAAAACTCTCGGTTTTCTCTGGTTGCGCGCGGAAATTGATCTGTTTACTCGCCAGTCCAGCAACGAATCCGGGAAAGCGGTTGAGTCCGTGTGAATAGACACCGTCACGTTGGTTCTCAGCGAAGAGCCGCGCACATAGCACTGCTCGCTCATCGGCAAAACCGATTGAAGCGAGCACGCGATAAAATTCGTCTTGTAAAGTTTCAAAAGCCACACGTATCATAGGTTCACTACCACATTTCGAGCCATTGTGTCAGAGGCGTCACCGGTTGCGTCTCGCTACGGATGACCCATTTGAAATCAGGATCTCCCCAATAGATTGTACCCGGATGGTCGCCGTCACGGAGATAGCGGATGTCAATCGCCCAACGGACTATATTACTTGTAGTGTGCGGTAGCGATCGGTGAAATGTCAGGTTGTGGAATACCAAGGCATCTCCCAACTCCATAGGACACGTGACAATACGAGACGTATCCACAAGCTCGTCCATTACCTCAAGAAATCTTCCCTCCCGTTCTTCTGTCCGATGATCAACCACACCTAACCGATGTGAGCCTGCCACGACCTGCAAACAACCGTTGGTTTCGTCTACCGGGACCAATGGTATCCATGCAGTCGGAATGAGGGAGGTTTCGCTGACTGTACCGAAATAGCCGCTGTCCTGATGCCACGGGACAACAGTCAATTGCTGACCGGGGAGTTTCGGACGCGCATTAAAAACGGGATGGCCGATGACATCCGTACCTGTGAGTTGTCCGATTGCGTCCACGAGTGGCGGCGCGTGATGTATCTCGAAAATTTCAGGTGTCGCAACTTGGTTCCGCCAAGAACGACCGAAGCGGTTGGCATGTTCACCAGCGACTTTCGCAAATCGCGTTTCAAATGGAAGTTCTGACCCTTCGTCTTCAATAATCCCGTCTTCTTTCAACTCGCGAATGATACCATCTACGACGCGGGCAAAACTGTCGCGCACACCATTGATAGCAGATTCCGGGACAACGCCCTTTAGTAACAAATATCCGTCGCTTTCCCACTGATCCATCTGTTCAGGCGATAGTGGCACTACTTGCCTTTCATGGGTGTTCATCTGTTAGTTGCTCCGTGCTTGTAAGCGGGCGAGTTCTTCTTGGAGTCGTGCGACTTCTGCTTCAGCGTTCTCTGCGCGTGTTTCAGCGTTCTCTGCGCGTGTTGACGCTAATTCCGCTTGTGCTAATGCTGACTCCGCAGGAGTCTGAAGCCAAGCATCAACCACTGGATTGTAAATACCTAAACCCATAACATCGGCAGGGAAATCTAAATTCGAGACAGGGGAGTGCAGCCAACGCCCCACATCACCGATATGGAAATCTAAATTCAGGGCAGGGGAGTGCAGCCCACCATCCACATCCGCGGAAATCGGGACATATACACCATCAACCAAAGTAAAACCCATCAGCGGCGATGGCAAATATAATCCCTCTATATCACATAAGAAATAGTCTTGGATGCCTAATGAAGCATAGAGCTCCATCTTGTGCCCTAAGTCGTTTTGATATGTGTTTTTGCTGGAAAACTCCATTGCGAAATCGGGCACCTTGCCTTCTACCCAGACGAGATAGTTCCGTCGGGATTTCTTGCCTAAACCGAAGGCAACGAGTACATCGGGGGAAACCGATTTCCGCGGGTCTCCCTCCACATAATACATCAGTATATCGCCGGAGACATAAGCATCCGGATCTTGTTTGAAATGTTCGTCAAAGACTTGTAAAGTTCGCATGAGGATTCGTCTGTGAAGATCACTCACTGCCATCGGTTCTCCATCTTCTTCGGGATAAAATATTGACGCGTCTGTAGGAGCAGAAGGGATGTGCTCCTCTTTTTCATGGATTACCATGAGCGTTTCTCCTTTCCATAAGATGTGTGTTAAGCGTCTGAAATGTGTTTTTTTTTGCAAGCGATTTCCAAATATCAACACATCCTTGTAGAAATAATAACACATTTGGGAAAAAAAGTCAAAGAAAGCTGTACCATGGTAAGTTGGGGTAACAGATAACTGACAACTGAAAACCGATAGGTAAAAGATTGACATTTCGTCCAGAAAATGATACGCTACACAGCAAAGGAGGAGACATCATGGCAACTTTAACACAGACCGAAAACCGTATTAGACCGCTCTATATTGACGGATACACGCATCAACTCAGTTACGCACCCGGTGAAGAAATTGCATTCAATGTTTCAACGAGTGCGGGGAGCTACTCACTTGAAATTGCGCGCATCGGTGCGACGCGCGAGGTTGTTTGGAGTCAAGCTGAAATTCCGGGTGCAGCACACCCGATCCCGGCAGATGCTTCATCGCAGGGATGTGGATGGCCCGCTTCCTTCACGCTTGAAGTGCCTGAAACGTGGCAGAGCGGTTATTATGAAGGCACGCTCCGCGCAACAGATGGTGGCGGTGACACTATCTATAGGAATCATCGTACTGCTGAAAGCACCCTGTTTTTCATTGTCCGTCCTGCGAAGCCGGGAGCGAATACGCCTATCCTACTCCAGCTCTCTACCAATACCTATAACGCCTACAACAACTGGGGTGGCTTCAGTCTCTACGGGTATCACGGAGCAAGCAAAATACAGGGAAACCGCGTCTCGTTTGATCGCCCTACCCGCGGTATCTTCAGCAATTGGGAATCGGCGTTTGTTGTCTGGGCGGAACAAAACGGATATACGCTTGATTATGCTGCGAACTCCGATTTGGAATTTCACCCTGAAATGTTGGAACATTACAAACTCGTCTTGAGTGTTGGACATGATGAATACTGGTCTGCCCCGATGCGCGATAATCTTGAAGCGTTTATTGCAAATGGTGGGAACGCCGCCTTCTTCAGCGGGAATTCCGTCTGCTGGCAGGTGCGTTCTGAAGATAATGGCAGGGCTCTCGTCTGCTGGAAACAGACCTACAACCAAGATCCTGTTTACAAGACTGATGATCACAGTACCCTCAGCACCCTCTGGAGCCACTATCTGGTGGGTCGTCCTGAGAACCAATTGACCGGCGTGGGTTTCCTTCAAGGGGGTTATCACTTGAGTCACGGGCAGTTTATGGACGGTGCGGGGGAATACACAGTCCACCGTCCGGAACATTGGGTCTTTGAAGGGACAGACCTCTCACGAGAGGATACTTTTGGCGGTGCAAATACGATTGTCGGCTACGAGTGCGACGGGTGCGAGTGGACCCTTGAAAACGGTTTACCGGTACCGACCTATCGCGACGGCACACCTGAAAGCTTCACGATCCTCGCGACTTCGCCTGTCCGATGGCATCCTGATGACTGTGAATGGTACGAACGGTGGGAAAGAGGGAGAACCGGTGCTGCAACGATGGGTCTCTATACACAAGGTGGGACAGTCTTTACGGCTGCCACAACCGACTGGTCGCACGGGTTAGCGGGAGGCGATGCCGTCGTTGAACGCATCACGCACAATGTTCTGCGCCGACTTGCAGAATAAGCACGCGCGATTATATCTCTTTCCGTTGAAATGAAACGTGTACCGCCGCGAATAGCACAACGAAGAAGAGCAACAACAGTATCACGTCTAACATTGCGCCTTTGAACGCTTCTCCTAAACGCACGCGATCCTGAAATTTGGGAATGCTTTCAAAGGAGACGGGTTTATCAGACATGCCTTCTCTGACGAAGGGGACATGCAGACTGTCTGGATCTGCGCGATCGGCAGCGATGAGAAAATCGTTGAATGCATCGGCATAACGCTCGGCGTTTTTCACGAAATCCAAATGTCTTTGGAACCCCGTTCCTGCAAGGGATTCAACGGCGTACTGTACAATTGCTGTCGGTGAGATACGATTGAACTCTCTGGCAACCTGGATCTGGTGTATCCGTGTCGCTAAGAATTCTTTATTTAGTCGGTGATCCGCTCGCCGCTCTTCGTTTAAAAACTCCGCCCAGAGCAACGTCGCGTCCGTTGGCGGTCGGACGCGAGTCGGAACATGATCGTATAATTCACGCGCTTCATAACGTTCTGTGATCCCTTTGCGCTGGCTGGAACGTTGTGCCTTGTAATCTTGCGTGCTTAAGGGTTGGTTCAATCCACTCAAAATCGTCCCAAATGTTGCGGGTATCAGCAGCACCCAAATAACCCATAGAAGTAAAAGAATAACGAGACTTGTCGCGGAGCGGTTCGTGAGTGAAGAGACGAAAAGCCCAAGGGCGATAAAAATGGAAAGATACATCAAGCTTACCACGGAAACACCTACGATTCGTCCCCATTCCTGTCCGCTTAATTGAAGGGTCCCAGAAAGCAGCAGTAGGTTCATCAAGATACCGATCAGTAACACGACTCCGAGACTCATCAGGATACTTAAAAACTTGCCAGCGAGTACGGTGCCTCTTGCAACAGAATTGGACAACGTGAGACGAAGTGTCCCGCGTTCCACCTCTCCAGAAATCGCGTCGAACGTGAAAACAAGTGCCAGAAAACTGAGCACAATGGAAATGATAAGTATCCAGTCAATTTTTAGGAACGTTGGAAAGATATCTGTGCCGGTTATCGGTGGTGAGACATCATACATGAGCCGCCATAATCCTGATACTTTATAGGTGGGACTACTTCTTGACCATCCCGCGCTCCAACCCAATACAGATGTCGGTAGATAATCTTCACTGCCCTGTGCACAGAAAGCGAGTTTTGAAGGCTGTTTGCTAAGTTCGCCCGGGCCACGCAGAACAAGATTGTAGAGGCTATCGCTGTTTTTTTTCAAACGTTCCAAGGCAGTAGACACCTGCTGACCGTATTCTATTTGTCGCGTTTTGTATTGCTTAATATGTCCAATAGCATTGAGAATCATCAGAAAAACGATGAGGAGAAGTGCGAACATAAAACGGAGGCTGTTGAACTGTTGAAATAATTCGCGTTGGACGATGTGCCAAAGCATCTCAGACCTCCTGTCTACTGAAAACCACAAGAGTTCCTATCAATAGCACAAGATTTAGGAGGAGAAGCCGCAGTAACTCCCCAGAGGCACGGGAACTATCCTCTGCTAAATCGCTTAATACTTGATAAGAGAACCTGGGCAGATCATCCCACCGGACTGCCCCCTTGTCACTGGCAAACCACTGTCGTGAACTGAACGCCTTTTTGTCATAGAAATAGTCCAATATCGTTTGCCGATACTGCCGAACCGCTTTGAAGAAAGCCTCCATCGCAGCGAGATCGGTGCCTGCGTATGCAGCCGTCGCCAGATAATAGAGCCCGGCAGGTGAGAGTCGGAGTGCGTTTCGGGCGGTTGTTGATCTGTGAACGAAGGTTTCAGCATAGGCCTGTTTTCGCACCAACCAAGCAGCTTCCACGGCACGAAGCCGCTGAGGTTCTAATTCTTGATAATAGGCTTTAACGGTCGGGATTTCCAATTCGGATGCTGCTTCGATGTGTGTGACATCCTTAGAAATTGCGCCTCCGCTCCAGTGTCCTTTCAATAGGAAGGGCCACGCAAACGGATCTCTGAGTTTCGCCTTTTCTCGCTGAAAACCTTCCATTATCTGTGAGATTTCGCGGTCGGCTTGTTCTATCTTTTCTTCTGTCTCAATGAAGTGATTCACCATGAAGAGACTCGCGTTTGGATAGATGAAAGTCAAAACTACCCAAATGAACATTGAACTAATCAGTGATGTCGCTGTGCGGCGACTGATGCATGAAATGAGGAGGCCAATAAGGTAGAAGGCGGAGAGATAAACAATAGTGGTCAATAAAATACCACCGATTCGGAGGAAATCAGCAGTGCTATAATCGATAACAGGGGATTGAAGCTGCAACATTAATGCTAATAGAAAACTGATAAGCACTGGCAGAAGGAGGCAGATCATGGCACTCAGATACTTTGATAAAACTATTAGACCTCGTCCTACAGGATTTGCCAGTATCAGATGGAGTGTTCTATTTTCACGTTCCCCGGCTATTGCATCGTAGGCAAAAACAAGTGCAAGCAGGCTGAGAAGGATTTGGAAGACAGTAACGATATCAACCGACGCGAGAAGGTGTCGGAACGGATTATCAAAGCCCGTGCTGAAATAGTTATCTTCCCACACGGAAGGCACCTTGTCACGGCGAAGTCGAACAGAATTCGCGGCGCGCTTATCAAGTCCTTGATTAAAAAGGCTCAATGGGTTGGGGGAACGATTCAACTGTAGGGTCAGACCTGAATAAGTTTTAGCACTGAAGTTTTTTTCCTGATGCGTCTGAAATGCTTCGTTGTAACTGGCAAGTCGTCGCTCGTAATTGTCCGTTAAGGCGGCGGTAATTGTAAGCCCAAGTATGACACACGCAATAACTGCAATAGGAAAGCGGAATGTCATCAAATTCGCTAAAATCTCTCGTTGAATCAGCGTCCAAAGCATCGTATCTGTTTTCCTTACCCTTTTCGGTGGCCACTTGGGTAGAGTCTATAATATTCTGATGCCAAAGTCAACCGCAAATTGTGTTGCCAATTTTTGCCAGTAACAGCAAAACTTTGATCTTCCTAACAATACTTTGAATTCCACTCTGTCATTTCTGCAAATCATGGGTATGAACCGATATGTTCTCTGGTTTATATCTCTTTACGCTGGAATGAGATGTGCGCTGTCGCGAATAGCACAGCGAAAAAGAGCAACAACAGTGTCACGTCTAACATTGCGCTTTTGAACGCTTCTTCTAAACGCACGCGATCCTGAAATTTGGGAATGCTTTCAAAGGAGACGGGTTTATCGGACATGCCTTCTCTGACGAAAGGAACGTGTGGACTGTCTGGATCTGCGCGGTCGGCAGTGACGAGAAAATCGTTGAATTCCTCGGCATAACGCTCAGCGTTTTTCAAGAAATTCAGATGTCTTTGAAACCCTGTTCCAGCGAGAGATTCAATTGCGTATTGTACAATTGCTGTCGGTGAGATACGATTGAACTCTCTGGCAATCTGAATTTGGTTTATTTGTGCGTTTAAGTAGGCTTTCTGCAATCTCGCGCCTTCTCTCGCCTCCTCATTTAGAAACTCAGCCCAGAGCAGTGTTGCGGGTGTCGGTGGACGTTCACGGGTGGGTGCTTCGTCTTCTAATCCGCGTGCTCTATAGCGTTCTTGGAGTCCACTACGTCTGAAATATACGGGACTGGGACCCCGACGGATGGATGGCTGGTTCAACCCACTCATAATTGTCCCAAGCATTGATGGCACGAGAATAACCCAAATTACCCATATCAGCAGCAGAATGACAAGGCTCGTTGAGGCGTTGCTAACGAGCGTGGATATGAGAAACCCTAAGGCGATAAAGACAGCGATATACATTAAACCCACAACGAAAATACCACCGATTCTGCTCCATTCTTGGGCATTGAGTTGGAGGGTTCCAGAGAGGTAAAGTAACAGGAGGTTAACCAACACGCCGCTCATAAAAACAGTACCGAGACTCACAAGACAGCTTAAAAATTTACCAGTGAGTACTGTCCGCCGCGCAATAGAGTTAGATAACGTCAATCGGAGGGTGCCATGTTCCACTTCACCAGAAATCGCGTCAAACGTAAAGACGAGGGCGAGAAAACTGAGGACATTGGAGATGATAAGAATCCAGTCGATTTTTAAGAAGACAGGGAAAATATCTTTCGCCTTTATGGGTGGAAATCCACTATATTTTAATCGCCAGATGCCAGAGATGTTATAGATCGTTCCCCATCCTGCTTGCTTCCCTGATGCAAATTTCGGCAGATTATTTTCACTGCCGTGCGCACAGAAAAAGAGGGGTGAAGGCTTCTTGTGAAGTTCGCCGGGACCATTCAAAACGAGTTTATAGAGGTTACTGCTGTTCTGTTCGAGTCTCGCCGCGTACGCTGAAACCTGCTGTCCATATTCTGCTTGTCGTGTTTTATAGTCGTCGATATGCCCGACGGCGTTGACGAGCATTAAAAAAACAGTGAGCAGCATCGCCAATGCGAAACGGAGGCTATTGACTTGCTCAAACAATTCTCGTTTCACAATATGCCAGAGCATCTCAGACCTCCTGCCGACTGAAAACCGCGAAGGTCATCATAAGTAGCATCGGATTCAGAATGAAAAGTAGAAGTAGGTCGCGGAGTGCGCGGTTACTGGCATCCTCAAGGGCACTCGGTGGTTGATAAGAGAATCGTGGAATATCGTCCCATCGGACGGCACCTTTATCACTCGCAAACCATTGCCGTGAACTGAACGCCTTTTTATCGTAGAAATAGTCCAATACCGTTTCCCTATACTGTCGTCCCGCTTTGAAAAAGTCTTGCACTCTCGCGAGACCCGTCCCTGCCCACGCTTCTGTGGCGAGGTGATATAAGCCTGCGGGTGAAAATCGGAGCGCGTTTCGAGCAATATTTGATTTACGAATATAGGTTTCGGAAAAGGCTGTCTCTCGTATTTGCCAGACTTTGTTAGCAGTCCGAATCCGTCCAGATGTTAGTTCTTGAAAATAGGCTTTAACCGTTGGAACATGGATTTCCGACGCGTCTGGAATGAAGGTAATATTTTTCTTCAAATGCGTGTAACTCGAACTCCCACCACCTGACTTGCTGCCCTTTAGTAATGGCGGGGTCTCAAACGGATTCCCAGGTGCTTCTTCAGCCCAGTAGAATTGTTCCAAGATTTGGTCAATCGCTTGATCCGCTTGTTTTACCCTCTCCTCTGTATCAATGAAGCGGTTGACGAGGAACAGACTCACATTCGGATAGAGCAGTGTCAACACCACCCAGATAAACATTGACACGATAAGGGATGTCGCCGGGCGGTGGATCACGCTGGAGATAAACAATCCGATAAGATAGAAGGCAGAGGTATAGACAACTGTTGTGAGAAAAATACCGCCAATCCGAAGAAAGTCGTCGGCACCATAATGGATAGCATTAGATTGCAGTTGGAGCAGTAGTGTCAACAGAAAACTCATTAGTAGTGGTAGTGTAAGGCATAGCATGGCACCCAGATACTTTGCTAATACAACCAATCCGCGTCCAACGGGATTGACAAGGATTAGACGTAACGTACCGTTCTCGCGGTCGCCAGCGATTGCATCGTAAGCGAAAACCAGAGCAAGAAGGCTGAAAAGGATTTGGAAAATAGATACCAGATCTATATCGGCGAGCAGATATCGGAAAGGATTGCTGAACCCTATATTACGGCTGACATCACCCCATAAAAAGGGGATCTCTCCGATTCTGATTTGGAGGGAATTCTTCGCGCGTTTGTCAAGTCCTTGATTAAAGAGGCTCAATGGATTGGGCGCTCTGTCGAGATACGGCATGAAAGATGAATACGTTTTTCCGCTAAAGTTTCCTTCTTGGTGTCTCTGGAAACCTTCGTTGTAACTCGCGAGTCTCCGCTCATAATTGTCCGTTAAGACGATGCTCCCGGCAAGTACAAGTGACATAGACGCAATAACCGTAACCAAAAAGCGGAACGTCATTAAATTCATTAAGAGTTCATGTCGAATCAGCGTCCAAAGCATTGTGAATCAGTATCTCCTTTGCCATAACCTTCACCTATACGTCTGCTTGGATGCACTTTCCAAGCGTTTAGCAAGATTATATATAGACATTTACAAGGATAATAGGGATTTAGCGGGTTGATGTTGATCGACGGTGTATAAGTAGGCGGTCGCGATCGAGAGATCGCTCCTATGCCAACGGCTTTCACATTAAGAACGAGGCATTCAGTGGAAATTTTAGAACACTAACTCCGTTTCCACCGCTTCATCGTAGTCCACACCGTCAACTTCAAATCCGAAGAGGTTTCGGAAGTGTCGTCTGAAGCCTGCGTAATCGGAGAGGTCATGGAAGTTATGGGTATCAATCCGCACCCAACGCTCGGCGATTGCGGAGGTTACTTCAGTCTGCAATTCCTCGTCATCAAGACGGATGTAGCGTTCATTGTCCAGTTGCGGTTGTCGACCAGGGCCGAGATGCTCAGAGAAAAGCCTTCGCATTTGTCCAATCGGTGCTTCATTGGTCCCTTTGGCGTTAAGAATGTCATAGAGGATGCTGACATAGAGGGGTACGACTGGGATCGCCGCAGATGCTTGTGTAACGACGGATTTATTCACCGAAACATATGCATTACCGCCGAGGCTATTTGCGAGTCGCTTGTCAAGCATATCCACACGTGCCTTGAGATCATCCTTCGCTCTACCAATAGTTCCGTCCTTGTAGATGGGCCAGGTTAAGAAACTCCCGATGTAGGTATAAGCAACAACTCTGACTTCTGGTGCAAGTAAATCCGCTTCTGTCAATGCGTTAACCCACATCTCTAAATCTTCACCACCCATTACCGCTATCGTGTCGGCGATCTCTCGCTCATTGGCAGGGACAATTGTCACGGGGACGATGACTTCCCGATTCAGATCAATCGTCTTCCCTGTATACGGCGCACCAATCGGTTTCAGGACAGATTGATGTGCAACCCTTGTCGTCGGATGCATGCGTCGTGGCGCGGCAATACTATAGACGAGGATATTTATCTTGCCAAAATCTGCTTTAAGTCGGTTAATAGCCTCCGACTTCATCTCATCTGAAAAAGCATCTCCGTTGAGGCTCTCCGCGAAAAAACCATCCCCCGCTGCTTGCCGATGAAAGGCAACAGTGTTATAGTACCCCGCTGTCGCAGTCCGCCTGGCATCGGCGGGTCGCTCATAAAGAAGTCCAAGCGTTTTTGCACCCAAAGCCCACGTTAAAGCAATACGAGAGGCAAGCCCGTAACCCGTTGACGCACCGATGACAAGCGCATTTATACCCATTTCTCTGTAAGGAATACCTTGTTTAATCTCGCCTATCTGCTCTAGCACATTCCTGTGACATCCAGTTGGATGGGCATTGGTAGAAATAAATCCGCGTATCCGAGGTTTAACAATTTGAATTGCCATTACATCCTCCGTGAGGGTTTTTCGCTAAATGATACGATAGTGGCACTCCTAAAGACGTATCACATCCAAGTGCTTTCGTAATACCAATCGACGCAGATGTGTCTTCGATAAACATATTTCCCAACTGCGTCTCTAATTTTGTAGATACAGCCGTTTTAAACAGCGGAACATCGTTACTTGGGCAATACTGTCGAAAAGAAGTTACGCAACACCAGATAGATACGCGATTTCTCCTTGCGCGACACACCGGCTATTGACTTCAGCTTGCACGGACCACGTGTGCAGGTCAAAGGTGTTTCGATACACTTGATACACAAGGATACATCCTGGGAAAATGGGAGCGATCAGCTTGACGCGCAATCTCAGCGGGACCTGTGTGAACTGGCGTATCTCTGGCAAGGTGTCAAGCACCCGTTGGCAAAGTTTTTTGTCCACTCGCGGTTGTAGCATTTTGGATCTTTGAAGCACCTGGAGCCCACCGAGAAGATCACGTTCATCGAGTTGATGAAGTATATCAAAAAGTACACAGCATTGTCGGAGCCCTTCAATCGTATGGATACCGGGCCACAATTTCAAATCTGGAAAATGCCCAACAAATACCGGTTCATTCGCCGACACATAGCGTTCGGCAGAAAGTTGATACTCTGGCGAACCGCGATAATCAATAATCTGATCCACCATCAGCATTGGATGACGCTGAGGTATCAGGTATCCGATGACATCAGCACCGATGTAGAATTTTTCACTGTTTCTCAAGAGGTATTCTCCTTCTCTCGTGTGTGAAAACTATCGCTGTAGGGGCTAATGTTCCAACTGAGGTTATTAACCACTGGTGGTGATAGCGTCCTTAAAGGGCAACCCTCAACCTGAAAAACATCCAATCCGGCGTGCCAATATGGGCGACGGAGTAATGCCTTACCGACGTAATCGCCACGCCCAGGGGAATATCCGATTGCTAAAATATGTCCCACGACCTTATCATCACAGACAACCGCCGTATCAACTTCGACCGGATCCGGTGTTGAAAAACAGGTAAGTCTGCGCGTCCACCCGGATTGCCGGCGCGTGCGGATCGCCTCGGCACCCGGATATTCAGCCTTCTGTGAAGATAACCGCCACTGCAACTGCAACTCAAAGGGTGTAAGCCCGTACTGTCCCTCCCTGTTGATATCAAAGAAAAAATTCTCTAGCGCACATTGAGCCCGTGCTGCCTCATTGGCATGTGCCATCTCAAATGCCCTACCAGCAGTACTCAGTTTTTCAAGCCAAGTATTTTTCTGATCCGTTGGTACCAGCAGGTGATACCCGTATTCTCCTGTCTTACCTGCCCGAAACACGAGCACCTCATCGGAGATCTTCATTCCCAAATAGGGCAAACCGAGTATATCAGGTCCGAGAACTTCCGCACACAATTCCCAAGCATAGGGACCGTCGAGGGCTAAGGGATCATACGTTTTGTTGAGGTCGATAATCGAAAAATCAGTGTTTTCTCCACTGTGTTCAGTGATCCAATCAATGAGCGCATCAACACTGGGGCCATAGCCGAGCAGATAGGCATCTTCTCCCTTCCTGCAAACATAGATGTCGGCAAAAGGGGTGCCGTCTTCATTGAGCAGCAGCGTGTACTTCATCTGTCCATCTTGAAGAAAGACATCGCATGGACAGACCGCATCAAAGACATCAAACGCTTGGCTACCTGTCAACTGTAGGCAGCAGAGGTCAGATTCTTCCGTAAATGCCACCGAGTTACGAAGGGCGTTATAACCGATTTCAGTTCCTTTCATCAAGTTCAACCTCCTTTCGACGCATCACCTCGTCCACAAGTGAATTGATGGTCCGTAAAAAGGACGCGCTTTCTCCGTCGTCCAAAACGATCCCAAATTCCGATTCCAAACTTATAATGATTTCGATAGCATCTATAGAGTCAAACTCCAGTCCAACACCAAAGAGCGGCGTATCTGGATCCAATTGCTCACTGGAAATATCCAACGCCAGATAAGAGATCAGCAATGCAGTCACACGATTATACGTGTTTTCGCGTTGTTTAATTTTTTCTTTAAGTTCAAATTGCATGTCCATTCTCCATTTGCAAAATAATTGCCGCCCCCGCGGCCCCGTCCCCTCGGTTACTAATGAGGAAGGGGCCCGGTTCACCCTGTCTTAAGGCATTTACAGCTGCAGTAACTGCCCAAAGCCCTGTAACAGTAGGAGGCCCCGGCACAACTATTGGTACAACTTCTTCACGGTTGAGAGAGATTTTCGCCAGGGCGCGTTCAACGGCACCCTCACAATCGGTTGCGAGTGCCCAACTCGCAAGATGAACAGGAGCGTCCGACGCGCCTGCCTTAAGAAGGATACTGGCGGCACCATGATCATAATCAAAGTCATCCCCCTCATACGGTTCATCAACTGCCGCTGCGAGTAAAGTACTGACATCGTCCCGCCAAGCAAGATGGTCCGCAGCGAGAACAAGAGCAGTCAGTCCACTGTCCGGTCCTGTTGACAAGGTTGCCGCAGGCCCTTTCAAACCAAAAAGTCTACAACAAACACCTGTCGCGTAACTACACGCCATTCGTGTGAAGGCGGACGCCGAAGGTTGTGCGAATCCGCGTGCCTCAACACTTTTCTGAAAGGCTTGGAGGCTCTCCACGGAAGGACGGTTCTGACCAACGAAAAGTCCGATGCCTTCACAGTCTGATGAACGCAGTCTAAGTCGGGCAGCTGTCAAGGTATTCGCGACAGCACTGGTAAGAAAGCGCGCTGTAGGATCTAACCCGCGCAGTTCGGTGCGTGGCACATACTGGCGAATCTGGTGGCAATCCTTAACCATGCTTGCACCGATGATCCCAATGTGACGCGGCAGTTTTCTTCGAGGGACCAACACACCATTGGACTGTCCAAAAACCAAAGCAGCGTTGAGCCCTCCAAACGCAGCATTGGCACATACCGAGTGCTGTGTGATGTGAGTCCTCGGCTTTCTCGAAGCAACAGGATCTGTTGGCGAATTCGGACGCGGTTCGGTAAAATTGAGGGTGGGTGGAACAACTGAGTGTGTCATCGCCAACAACGTAACCACAGCCTCAAGCGCACCGGCAGCACCTTGGGCATGCCCGAGGAAACTCTTGCTTGAACTGATAGGTAATTGGTCCGCGTAACCGCCGAAGACAGACTGGATTCCCCGCCATTCCGCCGCATCGTTTGGGGCTGTACCCGTGCCGTGGGCATTCAGATAATCAATAGATTCAGGGGTAAGCCCCGCATCCGCTACCGCAGTAGAAAGTGCTCTTGCAATCCCGAAACCAGAAGGATCCGGCGTTGTGTCATGGAAGGCATCGGCGGAGAATCCAGATCCCATGCACTCAGCCAAGGGGACAGCATCCCGCGCGTTGGCGGAGGATTCAGATTCGAGGAGCAGAAACGCGGCGCCCTCACCGAGCGTTGTTCCAATGACTGTGCTGAATGGAGCACAAGGCGTTTTCGATAAGAGTCCGAGGCTGTGAAAGCCAGCGAAAATTTCTGGGTAGAGCTGATCCACACCGCCCGCGAGAACATACTCCACCACGCCCCGTCGCACCATATCCGCTGCAAGCCCTATCGCATGCGTCGATGATGCACAAGCAGTAGAAACCGTAATCGATGGACCACCAAGCTTCAGACAATTTACAAGATCAACACTTATAGCGTGTATCTCTTTCCGCCCCAATCCATTACATGTTCCAAGCACCAAGGCAACACGACTCGGATCAATAATACCGGCATTTTCAAGGGCTTCGGCAGCGGCAGCACGCCCATAAACTACGGCAGTTTGTACGTCGGCATCGCAGGAGCCACTTGAAGAAATCATCGCCCCTAACTGGGTATCAAACGTATCAAGGTTAAAGTGATTGATCGGGGCAATACCGCTCTGACCTTCTTCTATAGCTTCCCAAAGCATCTCCGTATTTTCGCCCAAGGCACAGTACGCCCCAACACCTGTAATTACAACTTTCATCAACTGCCTCCAAATGCTGCACCCACTAAGGTGCCCTGAGCAATTACCCGTGTTTCAACAGAAGCTTGTACGGCATAATGTATCAACGCTCCGAACAGACGCGTCTGTTTTACCCTATATTGAAGCAATTCACCCGATCGGACCTGACCGGTGACCTCAACGTCTACTGAAGCTAACATGCCTATTTTGGGAACCTCTCTCATCGTATCTTCTTCAAGAAACCTTAAAAATCGTTTTAAGATGTCATCGCTGTTGGCATCCTCTAAATTCATTAAGGCAGGATTCACATTTTCCGATTCCAATTTTTTCGCTGTACCACTACGCTCATATGCCCGTAAGAAACTCACGAGGGTACAACTTTGTCCTAGCCCCTCAATGATATATACTGACGGCCAGTACAACGGCTGTTCGGCACCTGAAAACACAGGTTCCGAGCCTCGAATAAGGTACTCGGCACTAAGAGTAGGTACATCACCACCGACATAATCAATAATTGATTCAACCATCAGAACTGGAGGTCGGTGTGGCAAGAAATGCTCTATAATTTTCATTATCCCTCAAAAACCTAAAAACCGGACAGATCACTCAAGAAGCCATCCATTATGGGGATTGAGATATATCCCACGATACCCCCCGGAACGGCAGGACTCAATTGAAGATTCTAAGCTTTTGCTTTTTAGGTTTGTGTATAAACCTCTACATATTCTGGCGATTTGCCAACAAAGCAAGCACGTAGAACGCGATCGCAAAGCACAAATGCACGCCCATCAGTGAACCAAAAATCGGGGTATTTGGACGTTGTCTTCTCAGACGCATACCCAATTAATTGCCAGAGGGGCGGAGACGGGAAGTAGCGGGAACTACCTCGGTAATCCGTCCCCAACGTCCATTCGCAACGATACTTGATTTTCCGAAAAAATCAAGTAAAAGTTACGAGGCTGTTTAAAATATCAGAGACATCAAGCGCGATATATGATATAATTAAACAAGCACTGGCAATCCTGGTTGGCAGTGCCGCGGTTCGGGAGTCTTGCACACTCGCCGAACCACCCATATTGGATTTTTACGGATGCCAAAAGGTAATATAGCAAAAAAAAATATAAATTACAATAATTTTTTTATTCCAGCCCAATTTTTGTGCAAGCCCACGTCGCGATCCAACAAATTTTGAAGGGTAACCCTTATTTTTGGCGGACTTCCTTCAATGCAACTTTGTTTGGCGAGGTCCCCACGCCTCGCCTGATCATTTCCAAAATCTTGTTGGACGAGGTTTCCCGTGCCTATCGGAAACTGAAAAATAGGAAACTAATACCATCTCGGTGATGAATATGTGCAAGAAATGTGCCAATATCAATAATCCGCTGTAAAACACCGCAGACATTAGGTGAATCAGGGATGGTATCAAGAAGTATATCTTTACGGGTTAGGAAATAATTTTAGCGTTTACCAAAAATTTTGAGGAATGGATAAAAATTTTTAAGGGTTTATAGGCGGGTGGATAATCGGTGTATCAAGTCTGCGTTTCAAAATTTGACTAAAAAATGGAAACGAAATAGTCCTACCTTGCTTCCAACATTCCGTTGCAAATTCCATGATTATATGTTATTCTATTGAACATGAAAACCGAAGCGCAGATATCCTCAGCGATGCACACCCCTGGCGCGATACTCCTGATTTCCTGCTACGAGCTCGGACACCGACCCGCCGGACTTACGCGTCCTCTCCGCGCACTCGAGACAGCGGGATTCGCACCCGACACAATTGATATTGCTGTTGAACCGCTGGATGTTGAGAAAGTCAAACACGCGCGGTTTATCGGCATCTCCGTTCCGATGCACACAGCACTGCGGCTCGGTGTTCATCTTCTGTCCCGTATTCGGCAAATCAACCCGGATGTCTCTATATGTATGTACGGACTTTATGCGACACTCAACACCGACTATCTGCTATCACAAGGTATTGATTTTTGCCTTCCGTCTTCAGTAACCCCCCAACCTCCCTTATCAGGGGGGCAGGTTAGGGATACATTATCAACGGGGCAGGCTACGGACACTTCAACGCAACTTGTTGAGTTGGTGCAATCTGTTGTGGAGGGAGAACAGATTGAGACGCAGAAGGCTGGTTTTCGTACTGCAAAACTACCACCGTTAGAGGGGTATGCCCAATTTGAGGGCAATGGCGAAACCCGAACCGTCGGGTATACGGAGACGACACACGGGTGCAAACATCTCTGCACGCACTGCCCTATACCGCCGGTTTACAATGGCAAATTTTTTGTCGTCCAACCCGATACCGTACTTGCTGAGATACAGGAGCAGGTGGCGCAAGGTGCAACGCATATTACGTTCGGCGATCCGGATTTCCTCAACGGACCGATGCACGGGCTCCGCATCCTCCGTGAAATGCATGAAGTGTATCCGAACCTTACCTTCGATTTTACGACAAAGGTTGAGCATATTCTCAAACATAGAAAACATTTCTCGGAATTCGCGCAACTCGGATGTCGGTTTGTTATCTCCGCTGTGGAAGCGTTGAGTGAGACGGTATTAACGATTTTGGAGAAACACCACACACGTGCCGATGTCGAAACTGCAATTAACATCGTTCAGGGGGCAGGCATCGCGCTACGCCCGACATGGGTGCCGTTTACGCCGTGGACAACCTTAGACGACTATCTTGATATCTTCCAGTTTGTTGATACGCACTGTCTGGTGTATCACGTGGATCCCGTGCAGTATGCCGTTCGGTTGTTAATTCCACCGGGTTCGTACCTACTCAACCGTCCTGAGACGAAAGCACTTTCACTCACACTTGATGAAGCCTCCTTCAGTTATACATGGACACACCCAGACGCGCGGATGGATGAACTCCATAAAACGGTCAATGCCCTCGTTGAGAACGACGCGCGTGCCGGTGTAGACACGCTGGAGACCTTCTATCGGATATGGACACTTGCTGCGGATATGCAGGGTCAACCTTCACCGAAACAGAGTAGCGGTGTACATCAACCCGCACCACGAATTACTGAAGCGTGGTTCTGCTGAGCGGAACCCACCGAAGGGCAGTTCGTCCGGATACATGTTTAAAACGATCTACAGACTAAGTTCATCTAACCGAACCGCAAGGAAAGTTAAAAATATGTCAGAACAAATTCAAGAGTTACTTGATTTAGAGACCGTTCCTGTCACCGTAACGTTTCACAATGCACAACCAGATGGTGTTCGGCGTACCGAAAAAGTTGAAGCCTCCGGTTGTACCTATTGGCGACGCGCAGCGGAGGGCAAAACTTTCTATACCGAAGCCTCTGACCACTACAACTGTCCTATCGGGTGTTATACGCACAACGTTGCGTTACCAGAGACACAAATGGAGGAACTTGAAAACACCCTCGGATTGATGGGAGAACTCGGGTACATCTCTATGGAAGAGGTTCCCGGCATACCGCGACAGGCAAACCCTTTCAAAAGTGCTGTCTACGCGCCATTGGCGGATGCAACTGGCACGCCTGATGTTGTGATCATCTCCGGCACACCGAGACAGATGATGCTCTTGATGGAAGCCGCGACCGCTGCTGGCATCGGTACTGAGAATGGGGTTATGGGTAGACCGACGTGTGCAGTCATTCCTGCCGTTATGCAAGGCGGGCGGAGTGTGAGTAGCTTGGGCTGTATCGGTAACCGTGTGTATACTGCGCTCTCCGATGATGATTTCTACTTCGCTTTCCCCGGTGAACACATTGACGTGCTCGTCGAAAAGTTGGAGATGATTGTAAATGCGAATCGTGCGTTAGAGGAATATCACCAACAACGCCAAGCGGATTTTTAAACTTATCTTGTGGAGATCTGAATGTCATGCAAAAGGTTGCTGTGATTACGGGTGCAGCGAGCGGTATCGGGAGAGGATTGGCGGAACGGTTCGCAGCGGAAAGTATGAAAGTCGTCCTTGCTGATGTTGAAGCGGAAGCGTTAGCCGAACTTGAGACGGACTTAAAATCTAAGGGCGCGGACGTTCTTACTGTCAAGACAGATGTCTCAAATGCTGCCGAGGTCGAAAACCTTGCTGTGCGGACACTGGACACTTTTGGCGCGGTACATATTCTTTGTAATAATGCCGGTGTTGTCTGTAGTCGTCCGATCTGGGAACACACGCTCGCCGATTGGGAGTGGGTTTTAGGTGTTAACCTGTGGGGCGTGATTCACGGCATCCGAGCGTTTGTGCCGCGTATGCTCGCGCAAGGGGACGCATGTCATATTGTAAATACGGCTTCTATCTTGGGTTTAGTCGGAGGCAGTGGCGAAGGTATCTATAAGGTGAGCAAACACGGGGTCGTGGTGCTTTCGGAGACGCTCGCCGATGAATTGGCGCAAAAAGAGGCGAATATTCAGGTACATGTGTTGTGTCCCGGTTGGGTTCGCACAGGAATTCTGGAATCCTCTCGAAACCGTCCGGACACATTGCAAAATCCAAAAATGGAAACACCGTCACGTCAGGAAACTATTGGCGGTTCACGGAATGTTCACGCCGAGATGGAGGCGGGGATGTCGCCTGCCGAGGTTGCAGAGCATGTCTATAACGCTATCCAGACGGGTACCTTCTATATTCACACACATCCTGAGCATAAAACATGGGTTCGTGAACGTATGGAGTGGATTCTTGAATAACTGTTTTAAGATGTAGCAAATTGGTAATTTTTGAGTTCTTGTGATATACTATTGAAATCAGTTCTGGGTAGTACCACCACGAATCCAACTTACTTTGCGTTTGAAATCACGTGAATTCTTGTAGGAGATCTTTATGACAGATCAAAACATTCCTGATGTCGCTGCAGCTAAAGAGGAGTTTATTCGCTTCCAAGCAAAAATGGAAGAAGTCAATAAGGTTGAATCACGTTTGGATAACCGAATTAAGGAAGTAAAGGAAGATCTAAAGGGTGACATTCGGGGAGTCAAAGAGGACCTCCATAACAGAATAACCCGATTGGAAACGCGTTTGCAGTGGTCTGTAACTATCGCCATAGGTGTTACAGGTATCGTTGTTGCCATAATTGTTAAATTCGTCTAATTGGCAAAGGGAGGTTAACAATGTCCGCGAAAGCACCAGGATTGGAAAAATATATACCAACCCGCTTAGAATGGCTCGCTCTTCAGTTAAACGATCTTTTTCAGCGCGATGATGTAGCCCAAGATAAGTTCAGCATTTACTATGCCCCTGGGATAGATGGAGAGAGTATCCACGTGCGAGTCAGTTATCTTGATGACGTGGATAAAGAAATTATGAATGAATGGATTAATAGATCAAAAGCCTCTGTTTTAACAATGGCTAAACTCTACGGTTGGAGTTCATGGGTCAAGGTTGAAGTAGATGTTGAGGCAATAAAATAGGCTGCAGAGTTAGAGTTCATGGACTTATTATTGATAAAAATGTAGTAAACAGTTAGATTAGGAGTTTGAGCGAAGTTTCGGAGTACGAGCATAAGATTTGAGAAATAGCATACTATAATGACAGCGAGGTTAAAATAAGCAAATGAAACGTAGATTGGAAGTGGAATTAGATTTTATCACAGACTTATCACCGTTGGAACTCGCGTCGAAAGTTACCCCGCTCGTTCGCGAGGCAATTGACAGGGTTAAAGAATCTTTGGGGGCTGAATTGGAGTTTGATATTTTCCTAATACTGGATGGGCACGAAGTTCGTTTTGTGATGGAATCAATGTGACTTGCCCTGTACATATTTATTAAGTCAAATCCAGCACACTCCGTGCGACTTCGCCGTTTGCTAATGCCTCAAATGCGTCGTTAATCCCCTCCAATGGATAGGTACGCGTAACGAGTTCGTCCAATTTAAGCTGCCCACCTTTATAGAGCGAAACCAGCCGTGGGAAATCCACATGTGGACGCGCAGTCCCGTACATCGAACCGATAACCATTTTCTCTGGCATCAACATCCGTGCATCAAATTCAACAGGCGTGTTCTCCGGTGCGTGTCCGACGAAGACCGTCACGCCCCTGCTCCGCGTACAGAGAATCGCTTGCCGGAACGTTTCACCGATCAACCCGATCGCTTCAAATGCGTAGTGGACCCCGCGTCCGCCGGTAATCTCCCGAATCTGTTCTACAGGATCCCCTTCGGAAGCATTAACGGTATGCGTGGCACCGAACTGTTTACCGAGTTCGAGTTTGTTGTCGAGCACATCAACGGCAATAACAGGTTCACCACCGGCAAGGGCGGCACCTTGGATACAATTGAGTCCAACCCCACCACATCCAAAGACGGCGACTGAACTGCCGGGTGAAACTTGGGCAGTATTGATAGCGGCACCGACACCTGTCATGACACCACATCCGATGAGTGCTGCTTGTGCCAACGGCATGTCTTTATCAATCGGAACAACTGCGTCTTGTGGGACAAGTGTTTCGGTGCCGAAGGTGCCTAACCCTGCCATCTGATCGATTTCACGTCCGCCCATTTTCGTAGTAGGTCTACCGGATCCATCAGCCGGAAGCGCGCATAAGTTGGGATACCCCTTTTGGCACATCTCGCAAAACCCGCAGTTCCGTTTCCATGAGAGGATAACGTGATCACCAACTTGCACTTGGGTTACGTCGCTGCCGATCTCTTCTACAATTCCAGCACCTTCGTGCCCGAGGATGACAGGCAGCCTGACGAAGGGCCAATCCCCCTTAACAACGTGCCAATCGGAGTGGCAAACTCCACTGGCGACCAGTCGCACCCTTACCTGATTTGCACTCGGACGCGGTAGGTCAAACTCCTCAATTTTTAAGTGTGTGTCAGTTTCATATAATACTGCGGCTTTCATGGGACCCTCCGAAGTTTGAGACGGCAATATCTATCTTACTTTCGCTGAAAATAGAGACTATCGTTAAGAAAAGGGATTAAGGCAAAAGTTACGGCTTGCGTGTAGTTCAGCAATCTATTCACTACACCATTTGTTAAAAATCCGCTGGCACTCTGTTTCTCTTTTGTGTTGAAATCTCCAGTGAGTTCATCAATGATGTGGCTCAATTCAATGCCAGCCAATAGTTTTTCGACGATCCAGTCTGGCAATTCATACAAACCAGTTGTACCAAAACTTTCTCGGTGTTGCGGATCTAATATGTGGATGACGGTAAATTGGAACCACCTGTCATGCAATTGAAGTACTCCACCCTCAATACCGACAAAAAAGTTGGCGTTTAGATGCTGTTCATCGCTGATCCGCTTTGCCTGTTCGGCACGGTTCTTGGCACCGACGAAGGTGTCTTGATTAAAAGGTTGAGCAGAAACGCCGGAGTCAACGGATAACCCGTGAATCTCCAACGGATTGAAAAATCTTGAAAAACTTTGTCGGGCACTCTCAATTTTGACGCTGTTTTCCGAACCGATTAAAACTTTAGTGGGTTTCATGGGTATCATTATAGCACTTTTCAAAAAAGATACAAAGCAAGATTTCTGATTGACATTCATCACTGAAAAAAGATATAATAAATTAGACGGACTACTTGGTATGAGAAGCCGTAAGGCACACCTAAAACAGACAAGAGGAGAATTGACGTGTTTCGCTTTAATTTATCCCGCAAGCCTATATTAAAAAGTCAACGAGTTTTACTTGTCAGTATCTGCGTACTAATTATGCTTTCATGTGGAAGTGGAGAGATTCAGAATTTTGAAGGCATCGCGATCCATGCAGATCCGCGTGTTGATAGGGTTGACTTGAGGATCTATCTGGTTGACAGAAATGGCACACCTTTGATATGGAACCAGAGCATTCTCAGTCCGAGTGTCGGTGTGAGTACGATCTCTGAAGCGGATTTTACGACGAACGCCAAAGTCTACTCTATCCGAAATGGCGAGAAACATCGGAAAGTCTATGATGGACGGTTGATTGACCTCCGCTGGTCGCAGGAACTCAATAGACTCGATCGGCTCATGACTGCGGAGATCCCGCGCGCCTTCATTGAGGAAGACCCGGAACGCGATACGCCATTAGGTATCATCACGGTTGAAATCCAGACAGAGAAGCAGGGACCTTTCACGGATACCTTAGAAAAAGCTGAAATCTATAAATTCTAAACCAATTTATGACGATAGGAAGCACACGCTGTGTCCCGGCACCCAACGCATCCGCTTGAAGGGTCGTTTGTTATTAGAAAACGCAACCGCTTTTTACTGAAAACTGAAAACCGATAACTGGAAACTACTAAAAAATATGCCTATTCACACACAGGACTACCGACATTGGGAAGGCACCCTGAAACCGCGGCATTATACACGGTGGTGGATCATCGCCAAGGCAGAGCTCAAACTGCTTGCACAACGCAAGATCGTTCGCTTAATCGTTGCGATTCCACCGCTAATTTACATCTTCGTTCACGCAATACTCATCTATATCGTTAACCAGGTCCCGGATGCGACGCTTCCGTTTGACGTTAACGCTGAGTTTTTTCAGAAATTTCTATTCCGACTCGTACCCATTCCATCAGCGATGTTAATTGCCCTGATCGCCATTTTTGGCGGCTCTGGGTTAATTGCCACAGATCTGAAGAACAACGCACTCTCCCTTTATCTCTCTAAACCGCTTTCATGGATAGATTATCTCATCGGGAAATTCGCAGTCATTGGGATCTTACTTGGCTCTCTTACAGTGGTGCCTGGGCTTTTGCTATTTCTGGAGCAGGCACTGTTAGCGGACGTGTCCTTTTTGAAAGAGAATTATTGGCTGCCTTTTTCGATCATCGCCTATTCTGCGCTACTTATCCTCTCCGCCAGTCTGTTAATGCTACTTTTTTCATCGCTGACTTCAAATCCTCGCTATGCCACGATCGGCTTCTGTGCGGTATGGTTTGGCTCACCTGTCATCCAGCAACTGCTAAAAGGTATTACTCGAACCAGCAAAACCGCAGTCGTCTCGATTTGGGCAAATTACGACATTCTCGGCTCAGCCCTCTTTGACGGTTCACACATTCACGCTGTACATTGGGTCTGGTCGCTCCTCACCGTGCTGGCATTGATAGTCCTCTGCGTTTTTGTGCTGCACCGTCGGATTCGTGCGGTTGAAATTGTTAAGTAACTGTTAGCGGAGTCTTGCGCCGTTTGCATTCCACATCTCACGCTCCGAATAGACCTGCGGTGGTGTTATCGGTGTCAGCGTTGGCAGCCAATCTTCGCGGAATTGCTGGACCAATCGCACTGCATTCTGGTAGGCGATCCGTTCCTTCGTTTCATCGTCAAGGCGTGCCGCCTCAATCTGCGCTTGGACTAACCGAAAATCGTAGTACGGTAGATCGCTACCGAACATAATTCTATCGTTGCCGAGGTTATTGACGAGATGCACCAGGTCCCAACTCTCATCTGCGACTTCCGGTTTTTGCGCGACATCAAACCAGACATTTTCACACGTGCTGCACTGGGCAATCGCATCGAGATGTCCGGCTTTGTTCATTGAAACGTGCCCGATGATAAACGTTACCGACGGGAATCGTCGCGCGTAAGCGGCGATGTTTTGCGTGGAACCTGCCTGATGTAATAGGCAGAGTCCGTTGTGCATCGCCACGACTTCGAGGAATGCGTGCAGCTCGCCGCCGAGTGAATGTCCTGACAGACCTGGGTGGCACATAAATCCGACTAAACCGTCTTCCCGCATTGCTCTGTCAAGTTCATCAACACCCGCTTGTTCGTGTCGAACTTCGACGTTACCGAGTCCTATAGGAAACCGCTCTGGATGCAGCTTGCAAGCATTGCCAATTGTCTCATGTTGGGCACGCGTATCCAATACACCGCGTGCCTGCGGGCCTCCGCCTGTTGGACACGGGATCGCACCGATCACATTTGCTGAAGCCATCCGCGCGAGACATCGTCCCACGCTCTGTCCTATAACCGGGGCGCGTGATACTGTCATACCGATATGGCAGTGTACATCAAAATAGGGACGCATAGTTTATCCTTTCTACAACGTTAAAATTCCGGCACAGGCGTGTAGGTATTAAAGCCGTCTGTTCTATCTTTGCCTTGCAACAGATAGATATAGTGTGCGCGTCGCCACTCTGCGCCGGGGTAGCGGACATCTGCTGGCATATAGCGCATTGTGTAGCCGCATCGCCGTTTCTTTGAAACGTTCGGACTTGAGTTGTGGATTGTCCACGCATCGTGAAAATGACACTCGCCAACCTCTAATTCCAAGTTGACTATCTTGGATGTGTCAAGGTCATCTTCGACAACTTCGCTTCCGAACAGCATGTTTTTCCGATCAACAGATTCATAACGACGATCGCGTAAGTTGTGGCTGCCGGAGATGACGCGCATGCAGCCGTTTTCGACCTTCGATTCATCTACCGCCAGCCACATCGTGATAACGTGCATCGGATCGAGAGACTCACCCCAGTAGACCCCGTCTTGGTGCCATGGGACTGCCATGCCGTCGTTCTCGCGTTTGCTAATAAAATGGCTCGACCAGAGGACGATATCCGGTCCTATAAATCGCTCGATCACCTTCAACACACGTGGATGTGTCAGGTATTTGAACAGATACGGATGCGTAAAATGCGGGACATCCATCTGCTCTGGACGCCTACCGTCCGGCAAATTTTCGATCATATCGTCCACATAATCCCGAAGTTCATCTAACTCCGGTTTCGTGAAGATGCGTCCATAAGTGAGATACCCGTTTTCTTTGTAAAATTTGACCTGCTCATCAGAGACGGTCGTTTCCAGTTGCCAGTTCATGTGTCACCTGTTTCTCTAAAATTTCGATCCATCGCTGTCGGCGTTTCAAACGCCACCAGCAACAGTGTATCGTTAATTATAAATTCTACCGTTTCATCCAAAACCCGAAAGCCCAAACAGCACGTTCAACTCAAAAGGGAAAGCTTATTTTCTTTTTATTTTTCCCCAGGTGGTAGCCAATTTATCATTTGGTGAGACAGCCTCTGCTCCCAACGTCCGCGCAAGCCCTTTTTCGGCGATTTCTGTTATCTGATCCTCAGTCAACACAACGTTGAAGAGTGCCGCTTCATCTATTGCTCCATCCACAAGACTTCGGGAGGCAACGCCAGCTTCACCACCAATAGTAAAGGGTTTATGGTTATCCTCATTCTCTTTTTGCTGCGCGGAAATATCTTTTTCAGCCTCCAGTTTTCCATCACGGTACAATTTCATGGCACCCTTTCGGTCAGCAGTTGCAGCGAGATGGTACCACTTCCCATCGTTGATAGGTGATGTTCCAAAGAGATGAACGCCTGCACCTTGTGCCAATCCAAACCAAAACAGCGGTTTCCCTTTGTTATTCGGATCAAGGTTCCCGCGAACGCACAGGAGGTAGCCGTGTCTCGGCATGGCGAAATCAGCTTTTTCGATAATAGTTGCGTGCCAGTCGTCGGCTGTTTTAGAATACTTGAACCATGCTAACATAGAAAAATTTGCTTTGCCGACGTTCAGAAGTGGTGAAGTGCCAGCGTTAGCTAAACCGCCGCTTTTGAATTCCAATCCACCGTCGAATTTGCCATCCGTCCACTTCACGGGGTCTAAGAATTCCGCGTCGAGTGCGTTTGCTGTTAAGTCTTTGGCGAGATCACCGCCATCCTCGTTGAATAGCCAGACGGCTACTGCCGTGGCGGGGTCAATTGCGGTGTGTCCTTGTACGGTAAACAGCAGGACGGCAGCACCCATAACAGACCAGAAAATGCTCGGTTTTTGATATCTACCTCTCATCTGTATTACCTCCAAGATTGTTTGCTTTTGCTTTGGATTTTGACACATATTCGTATTAGATGTCAAGCAATTTTTTTCGTTGTCAGTAAATGTCGCGACCAAAGATCGCTCCTATAGAAGATTGCCGCGATTTGGTGTTCACTTCTACTTCTATAGAAAACTAAGTAACCCTATGAACTTTCAGGACTATTTATAGTAAAGTTTAGAATTAAGAGAGCACTCTTAAACAATTCTTAATGCTTTCATCGTCCTTGAAAGTGCCACAAGAAACCAACGGTCTCCTATGCTACAGAAAGCGTGCCACAAACTAAAAATTTGTGCTACAAAGATGTAGGATTAATTCTGAGTTCCACTATAGTCTTCGGTTTTTTCGTCCAGTTTTAGAATCCCCAGGCCCGGTAGGTGCGGTTTGATGAAGTTTAAGAAAATATTTCGGTAATTTTATATTTTCCCCAGGTCCGGTAGGTCGGTTTCCTAACCGCCCCATAGGTGTCAATTTTAGAAAAATAACCGTCGCGACCTCCAGGCCGGTAGGTTCGGTTTTGCGGTGTCCTCACCTGCCCCCTGATAAGGTGGGATAAAGGGGGGTTGCGACCTGCATTCCTAACCGAACCGGATACTCCGCGAAACCCTTGAAAACTTCAAAACCCTCTTCAATCCCGTCTCAGACCCAGGACCGGTAGGTTCGGTTTGCAACCGAACCATAGGTGTCAATTTAGTAGGAATAAGGTTGTATTTCGTGTAAGAAAAATGCTGTCAATCGGAAATACCTCTTGTATAATGTAGAAAAAG
>CAZQIP010000275.1:0-21759 GCA_964593655.1 uncultured bacterium
CCCCGACACCAAGCGTTAAGAAGTCCGCGGTATATTTCGCATCCACAGATGGAATAGTCACCACACAGAACGCAATTATAGATACGACAAAAAGTTTGCAAGTGTCTCTCTTTGATTTATGTTTCATTGTTTTGGGTTATCGGTTGAAAACTATCAACGGAGTTTCATCATTTTGAGTATCTCGGTAATGTCTTTTTCACCTTCACGTTGGATTTTGAGTTTGGCGTAGTAAACACCATTTGCGACTTCGACCCCATCGGCATCCCTACCGTCCCATTCCACCATCAAGAATCCCGGTGTCGCTGGAATAGAGAGTTCCCGAATCAACCTTCCGCTCAACGTGTAAATTTTCACATCAAGCGAATCAGCAGGTGCCGTTAATTCACACGTAATCGTGGTCTTGCGCGGAAATGGGTTTGGATAGTTCAAAAACGATA
This sequence comes from uncultured bacterium, assembly GCA_964593655.1. Classification (GTDB taxonomy): domain Bacteria; phylum Poribacteria; class WGA-4E; order WGA-4E; family WGA-3G; genus WGA-3G. The sequence goes on from CAZQIP010000275.1 coordinate 438, forward strand.
GCAGCTGCAAGTCGTCGTGAACCCGAAATGTAGTGCGTTTTGTGTCAGTATTTCCATGTACATCGCTCGCCGTCAAGCGGAGTTCGTACTCCCGGGGTTCAAGTTCCGGCGACGGATATGTCAAAACGAGTTGGTTGGAACCCGGATGATAGGTCAATTGATACGCCTCTGGTGCAATACGTTCATACTCCCCGGAGACTCTCCCCAACTCTAACAGCAAGGGGCGTGTCAGGTAATCAATCCCACTTGCGTCGGTTAACGTCGCGCCGATAAGCGGTTCGGGATCTGTTGCATCTCCCGGCACGAAGTGCTGCTGGTTACCAATAGTGAGTTGGATATCTGGCGGCACAGTATCGTCGCTGTATAGGAGTGTGATGGGTCCCAACCTGTCGGTTGTTGCCCGAATGATACCGATAGGTCGGGTTTCAAAACTAAATCTATCACCAGGCGTGAAAAGACGTTCCCCTTGTGTCAGTTGAAAACGTAAACCGTAAGGTTCGTAGAAAAACGGTTGTCCGACTGTTCCTCGGAGCGGCAGACCATCGGATCGGGAATGCAAGACCCCCGTCCTTTCACCTTCAACTTGGAATTCGGTATCTGTCAGAAAAAAGACAATCCACCGGTCTTCAGGTATCGCTGTATCGGGTGAAAGCTCAATGTAACTCATAGTACCGCTGCCGTGGTTGGTATCTCTGAATCCAGATGGGGACCAGCGTAATTCTTGTTGCGAGGGATCTTCGGCGTTCGTTGCACCTTCCACCGGTTGATTGAACGAAGTAATATTGAATGCCCAGATGTCGCCAAATCTCAAAGGTTGCTCAAAGTCTTGTTCCATGTCAAAGGCGAGACCGTGCCGCCAGTTCGGATAGTCTAAATTGAAACTGATAAGCTGCTCTGCGGGCGAAATAACTTCCAACGCCTCAAGATCCTGTGAGTCATCGCCGTAAGGTGCGAGCAAGAGTCGATAGGTTTGAGGTCCTGTAAAAAAGAGGATATATCTGCCAGTCCGTGTGCCTTCCGGCTGGATACGGACATCGTTGAGCCGAGATATGCCAACATTTTCGTCACTCACGTTTGTCACATGTATGCGTTTCTGTAACGCGCCTGTAGCATCGGTCAGCTGCTGAGAGGGGAGTTTTATCCAGTTTCCGAGGGTTGAACTAAACATATAGACACCCATCTCACGTGCGCGAGCGATAACTGCAGTATCAATCGTCGATGCAACACCCACCCCATCGGTTACTTCTTCCGCGCTTCCTAACAATTCTTCGGCGAGCTGGGCACTCAGAATCCCGAAATCAAAGTTTAAGTCAATTGCCACCGGAGAAGCAAGGAGAAAGTCCGTCGGAAACCGTTGGAAATCATTCTCACTGCGAAGTATGCCTGACTGCTGAGAACTGAGAGTTAATTCATAACCATACGCGATCCGCCCCGGCAGTGGCGCGCGTTTAGACACATCGGTAATAGGACTTATAGTTTCTTTGCCTGGGTGTTTCTTCGCGTCAGATAAACTTGTTCCTATCGCAGTGAATCTCTGCTTATCCAAAGAACGAATTGCAAGCACGGTTTCCGCGTCCTGAAGCACGCCCGGCGGTGCAGTGACAACACAGTTCCTGTCCAAACTGATAATTTGACGTGCAGCAGTACCGACGACACCCATATTCACAGAGATCCGTCGGTAAGCGATATTATCCTCTTCTTCGTTTTCAAGGACTTCACCGGGTTGATCCGCCTCAGTGTTTGTCGCATCAACGTAGACAAATATGTCGTGTGTGCCAAGCGGCAACGGATCTGTCAAATTTAAAGTTGCAGTTGCGATCGGCAAAGTATTCAGTGGATCGGGTTCATAGACATCTTTCTTTGAAGTTTCCAGTTTCCAGTTTCCAGTTTCCAGAGAAGAGTCCTCTTTACTGACCACTGGTAACTGGTTACTGGTCACTGATAACGGTGTGCGCTGTATCCAATCTTCAGGTCTAATCCGAGCGGTTCCGATCAATCTGGCATCACTATCAACAAACATATCTTCATCAACATCCGGATTACCACTAAAAAAAACCACCTCTATAGGGACCTGTATTTTTGGACCTTCTACCTGCACATCTGCGGATAGATACCACTGCTTCTTATCGGGTTTGTAGCCGTACCCAATAACATCCTCTCGATCTACCTGTACAACAGAGAGATTCGGATAGAGGTAAGGGTAATACTCAAGTCTATCGCTTGTCGTTATATTGCCATCTGAATCCGTGACTTTAATCTCGTATCGAACGACGGAACCGTCTGTAGGTGCATTTAGCGGTTCAGGCGTTGTCCACCACCCATTCTTGTTCGTCCCGTTCGCAGTATCAGGCGGGGGCCCCCGAATGAGTTCTACTGTTTCCCACTGGCGTGCCGCTAAATTGCGCCACTCCAAGACCACCAAGAGTGATTCTTCTTTTTCATCAGAAACCTGAACAGAGATACGAAACTTAGAACCAAGAACGGGTGCTTCTGATTCTATGTCGGTGGTCCCGTTCTTGGTTCTGTCGCCGACTAATTCGGGGCGGACATCAAGGATCTTAGGGACATTGACCGTAAAACCGTCGCCCCCGACTGCAATAGTTGTGTCGCTTTGTGCGTAGTACTCAACATGCGCGTCTCCACTGGCAATGTTTCGTGGAACAGTGAAAGTCACAGCCGGATAAACACCGCGGCTCACAGTAACCGTTTCTGTCAAAGGCACATCACCGGTGTAGTATTCAACGGGACCGGCAACACCTTGAGAGACAGCCATCTTACCTGGGAATAGTGCTTTAACAGTAAGTGTGCCGTCAAAATGGGTATCATTAACAAACTGTTTGGTTCGACGCAGTGCATCGTAAGTGGCAGTCTGAATGTGCCCGGGTGCTATTCGGAGCGTATCTCCTGGGGCAACAGTCTTTGTTTCTATAGCGGGTTGAATCTCGCCATTCGCGATAGCGAGCTGTAAGGCAGGATCCCCGAACAGGGTGTATTCCATCATCACGTCAATCTGACCCGTACCTTCTGTCATCAAAAGTTCGACCTTTGAGTCGAAACTTAATGGACCGAGTTGTTGCACATTCCGTTTAAAGACCATATCGAAGATAATACGATTCAGTGCATCATTGCCGCTACCGTAAGTGAGGCGCGTAGCACTTAACATGCCGATGATCCCGCCTCTCTCTTTGCGCAACAACTTTTCTGCCATGCTCGGTTCACCCGGTTTATCAAAATAACCGTTGTAACAACTCAGGACTAACATGAAAGGAATCTTGTCAGTTTCCTCCACCTGATCAACAGATGCAGTGTCAAAAATGATTTCGTGTGCCCAGACAGTGTTCCCGCCGTGTCCGGCATACTGTGCCAGCACAGCCCCCTCCCCAAGTGATTCAATTATCATATCCTTAGCGATGCGTTGCGGGTGGAGCCCCGGAAACTCATCAGGTTTTGCCTCTACCTCGTCGGTAATATCTTCAAGGAAAATTTCGACTGTTTCGTAACCTAAGCGGGTATGATCTTTCGCGATTTCGTCGAGACTCTTCTTAAAAATAAAATCCCCAGAGTTGCTAACTTCGTCATCAGCGACGGAGATAATTTTTCTCCGCCAGTCGCCATTCGGTGGTGCCTGCTCGTAAGCCAAAATTTTATCAACAACCGCCTCAGCTTGGTTAACGGTTTCAACGCTGAGTCTGCCAATATACATATCGGTGAATTCATCGTGTCCGGAGATGGTAACATACCAGTGATCTGACGCGGTTCGTCCGAAGGAGTCGGTTCGGATGTAATGTGTCGGAATGTAACCATCAAGCTCCGGCGGCTCAGGGTGAATTTTGGTATTAATACCGCGAAAATCGTAGGTGCCGTCGCCAAAGAGGACAACATAAGTGGGTGCAGGTGGTGTCCAAGATTGATACGCGTGCGTCAGAAAATCTTTGATCGCTTTCGGACTGACACCGCCATCACCGTAAGTGTTATAAATATCGTCGGTTGTTACGACTTTGGTTCGGTATCCACCACCGCCAGATGTTTCACGCCATCCGGCTAACTTTTCAGCTGCAGCAAGGAATTTACGATGTGTTACAATCACATAATCGGCACCGTGTGTTGCAGTCGCTAAGTCCGTAGGTTCGACGATTTCAATGCGTTCCGGCTGCCGTAATGCGGTATCAGTGACTGCGATGAATTGTGTTTTACGGGTGTCAGGCACCTGAAAAAGCGCGTTATACGTCCCCGTACGCGCTGTATCCGTCTCTATCGCAAAGCCTCGCAATCGAGCAGTAAGGTATGTACCATCAGTTTCAAATATATGAATATCAGGGTCTCGGAACGCCTCAATTTTGTACTGGAGTTTACGCCCACCTTGAAGTGGTGTGCGTGAAGTATCATCTTCGGTAGGTGATCTGAACCACAGTTCATCTGCAACGGCACGGAAGAGGCGGGTATATTCAACAGAAAAACGATTGAGATAAACATGATACGGATATCGAGTGGTATCTTCGTCAACATTATCATCAACCCGTGCGAGAGATAAGACGTTCAACTCGCCTTTCGTGTTATCCTTGAGTATATCCCAAGTTCGTAAGAACCTTTCAACAGTCAACGTATCTTGATGTTCCCACTCCGCTACTTCAATGCGGACACCGTTGACAGAGACTAAAATCTGATGTGGAACGGGTGTACCGCCCTGCAAGTCAACAGAGATATGTGATGGATCGAAACTTTTTGCGACATCATACAACGGAAATTCAAGACGCATTTCGGCGGCATCGCCCCCATTCTTGATACCGTCCCAGTACCAGAAATCATTTTCCGCAAACCACTTGTGTTTATCGTCGCTATAGACAAATTCAAGATTATTTGTGAAGTGATCCTCTTCAAAGTTCACCTTAGAACGAAAAGTCGGAACTTGCGTCGCTGTTGGGTCCGTTGGACTGGCAGTCAGCTGCGGCACCCGCGTGCGGATGCGCGGGGCATCAAGTGTTAGCCAATAGATATTCCAACGGCTATACGGATTTCTCGGCTTATGTCCAAGAAAAAAGATAGCATCTCCCGGATCGAACCGCCTGTCTTCTGCACCGGTGATGTGGATAGGAATATCTCTGTTTCCTTGCGTTATGCGAAACTTTGCTGGGTTTGTGCCGGTGAGTTCCACACCCCAATCGCGCGCGAGGGATTCTGCTGTTAAGGCATAGATACCCGTTTCTCTGACGTACAACTTGTAGCGTGGATTTCCATCATCGCCATTAGAAACAAGTGTCGGTGCCGCAGGCACGAGTGGGCGCGGTGCCCGAAAACGCGCAGCTTGCTCAGCATTGAGGAGTTGATGCGACAATGCGCGTTCAAAAGCCTCCGATTCGGCTATCGGTACGCGGTTATTGAGCATCATCTCACTGCCACTCCCCGATTTTGACAGACTACCGACTGCTGACTGCTTAGAAAAACGGATGTTCACTGTGAAACGGGAATACAGGCGCAACTGTCGAGTTTTTGGGAAATACTGTACAGGATATAACGCCAAAGCGATGACACGTTGACTGCGGATATAACCCTCTCTGACAACACGCGCAAGCGGTAGTCCGGGATATGAAGGTTTTCCGGTATTTGACTGATATGCGCTTCCACGCTCCACCCAACGTTGCGATGCTGAGTGCTCGGAGTTGGATTCCTGCACATCGAAAATTGAGACAGGCACAAGACGCACACCAGAACGGGTCTCGGTAGCCGCAGCCGAAACATTGACCGCCTCAATTGTAGCCGTCGCGGGTATACCCAGCATAAGGCGCGTGACAGGAATTTTAGGATTACCGGGTTCAGTGGTGAAGTGACAGTCGGCGTAATGTGCCTCTTGATAGCGGACATTGTCTCGAACTGCTTCAGAGATAGTGAGTTTAGGTAAGGTGAACTGAAGCGTGATGCCTTCGGCTGATGTAGATTGCGTGACACGCGCAGATACGCCGGAAGACCATAGAAAAAAGAAGAGAACAGGGATGCATAGCATGGTGCTGAGTCGCAATCTGGTGCGCACCGGTTTGTTCTTCTTTTTGGTGTTTTTTGAGAATAATTGCATTTTTTGTTAGTTATCAGCCATCAGGCAACAACTTTCAGTTTTGGGTTTGCGATTGCTGAATATCTTCCTTTAACGGCGTTAGAAAATTGAAGTTGCGAAGGTTACAAAAAGATATCGGTTAATCAGAAACCGAAACTGAAAACTAATAACCGATAACTGACAACTATATATGTGTTTTGTCGGAGGTAGTTTCTTCATTTTTTCCTATCTGACTTTCAGAAGGATTTTACCGAAATTGCGATTCGCTTCCATATATTCATGCGCTTGTCGCGCTTCCGCTAACGGAAAAACAGTATCGATAACAGGTTGAAGTGTACCACGTTTTAATTCGGGTAACCATCGCTCAACAAAACGCTGTGTGATAGCGATTTTTTCTGCAATAGATTGTGGTCGCATGACCGAACCGATGATCTTGAGGCGATTGCGCATCACTGTACCGAGATTAATTTCTGTCGCCGCGCCGCCGATTAACCCAACTTGTAAGAGTCTACCGTTTGTTTTCAGTATAGAAAGGTTCCGCTCAAGATAGGGAGCACCGATAAAATCTAAGACGACATCAACGCCTTGTCCATCCGTCAAACGTGCAATTTCAGTAACAAAATCGGTTGTTTTGTAGTTGATGCCCTCTACGGCTCCGAGTGCCTTGCATTTTTCAATCTTTTCCGATGTTCCGGCAGTGACGAAGACGTTAGCACTTGCATGATGAGATATTTGAACGCCAGCACTGCCGACACCACTTCCGCCAGCATGAATTAGAATCGTCTCGCCAGCCGATAATTCGCCCAAAGTGAAGATGTTTTCGTTTGCTGTAAAAAACACCTCAGGCACTGCAGCAGCTTGCTCAAAATTCCACGCGTCAGGTATCGGCATTGCCATACGGTAATCAATGACAGCCTGCTCCGCGTAACCGCCACCACCGACGAGTCCAAAAACGCGATCACCTTTAGTTACGCCCGCTACGGCACTGCCCATCGCTGAAACGGTGCCAGCAATTTCTAAGCCGAGTATCTCAGATTCACCCGGCGGTGGTGGATACCCGCCACGCCGTTGAATCATGTCGGCTCGATTTAAAGCAGTAGCATGAACATCCACTACAAGCTGTGTTTCAGTCGGTTGCGGCGATGGTGCTTCGCCTAATTGTAGTACTTCGGGCCCCCCATCGCCTGTTCTGATAATCGCTTTCACCCTTTACCTCGCTTTTTATTGCTGAGTGTTTATCCATGCGTTCTCAATTCTAACATATTTTAAATGTTATACCAAGTTTAAAGAGAAAACCAAAATCATGTACTGCCACTGCCGTTCTATCACGATAGGAGGCATTGATTGAATTTCGCACAAATTTGCTTTTCATTTAAGGGGCAAATCAGGAGAGGCACGTGGTGGCTGCTCCAGCTGCTCATCGTGGTTATCATGTGATTCTTGAAGCGGTTGACCCCGAACTCTTTGATCTGGACCCTTACCGCCTCGACCGAAGCAACAGTTTGAAGAAAAAAGAAACAGATTACAACTTTTTAGACGTATTAACGTCTAAATGAATAGGATAGCACACAAAAGAACAAAATTTAACCGAAGAGAGGAAAACAAAATGGGAAAAAGAAACACAAATACGCCAAAGAAATCAGCATCTCGTCGATTCAACCCTGTGAAAGCGAAGTTGGAATCTATAAACGAATGCTTTGAACAATTACAAAACGGGCTGCCTGCGAGTCAAGAAGCGTATATTAATGGGGACAGAATCACACATTCCTACGTTAAAAGCTGCTTCCTCATGATTATCCAACGCGCCGTGGATATCAACAATGTTATTATTGAATTTAAGGGACAAACACCACCACAACAAAAACACCACAGTTTTCTTACACTACACCAAAACAACGCGATAGATAAAAAGACGCTGGATTTTTTCGTGAAAGCCCTAAGTTACTACGAAAACATCATCAACCCTTATCAAGAGCTCACGCCCTCCGAACTGTACGAGGTCTCCCAGGATCTTCTGAAGCACGGTGAAGCATACACGCATCAACTCGAAAATTACTTCGTGAATTTCTCACCTTCAACAAAATAGGCGCGGAAGCACCCGCGCCTATTTTTTCAACATAATTCGTTTGGTTACAGACCGCGCCGATACGCCCTAATTAAATTCGACGATACCACCAGTCCCCTTTAATTCGATATCTGGTTTAAGCAGAATCTGCTCTTCGGGTTCCAATTTTAATCCAGTCGGATGGAGGCTATAAGCGATCCTGAGCGGGAGATATTTCCCCAAGTCGGCAAATCTCTCCATCTCAGTTTTATAGATTTGCTGTTCGCTCATCTGGGTCTGATAGGCGTACCAGTACTTGAGGTACGACCGGATGCGGCTATTAAAAATAATCTCACTGGAATTTGTATCAATGACTTTAACTCGGGTACGGCCAATCGCGGTCAGACGGGTACGAATGTAAGTGGATGTACCGGAAATTCCGCCTTGTCTCCCTTGTTTCATCAGGTGTTGGTCATAGTCGCGCCGAGTTAGACTCGGCTTTTCAATCATCCCGACGATAACCATATCCGCCTCAAGTGCCTCTCCGAGTTTCGCTGCCAAAGCGGGGTCTTCATAAACCTGCGCCAATGTTAATCCCAATTCTGTGAGTTTGTCGTCAATAGGTTTAAGTTTGCTCGAACGGTCATAAATCCACTCTGCATTCTTGAATATGATCTCGAGGCGGGTTGCGAGGTTCAAGCTGATTCTTCCACCTAACTTGCTTACCTCTTCTGCTGCGCCTGCCTCAGCGTAGAGTGGGGTAATTACAATGCGCTTCGCCTCGCTTATCGGCGGTGGCGTGGTAAGGTCAGGCGGTGGCAGACAACCAACCATTGCAACACAGAGAAGCGGTATAAACAGAATTGTCAAGAAACGTATCACTGAAGTGTGCCTCCTATAATTTTGGGCATAACTTGAAAGCCAAATTTCTCGGATTGAGAAACCGAAAATTTGTGCTAATTTTATATACATTATATGCTCTAAAAAGTCTTTCTCTCACTCCGTGAGGAAAATAAATAACTCGGTCTTCGACCAAAAGGCTTAGGCTTCCCACACGCGGGTTTGTAATCTCTTTTAACGACTGTAGGTGAGATATATGAAACACTCCAGCGTATATCGGAAGCTGAATTACCAACAGCATACCACAAATTGCAGAAATAAGTCAAGCCTTATCCGACAGCCAATGCTCGAACTTCCCCAAATTCGTGTGAGAGCTTAGTCCATGAATCGCCAGTATCTGTGCTGCGATAGAGCTGCCCGCTCACACTACAAGCGATTAGCAGGTCGTTAATTTTCGGATTATGGGCAAATGTCCAGATTGTACTGTTTGCAGTTCTGCCGATATCTGCTCGATCCCATGTCTCTCCTGCGTCGCGCGTTGAAAAGATACCCCCTTGGTCGCCCGGGGGGCCATTCCCTGCACCGACAAACACTCTGCCTGCATCGCCATTGAGGAAAAACGCTGCACGGCAGTAGGGCCATGGGTAATGTGCTTTGACATTTAACGGTGTCCACTGCTTACCCATATCCGTCGTGACACAAACATCGTTGTTCGTTGCTGCGATGATAGTTTTCGGTGAGCCGGGGACTACACAAAGCCCGTGAATGTCCAAACTACTGAGCCCTTCGCTGCGCTCTGTCCATGTCTCACCGCCATCAGTGCTCAGACGCATCCCATCAATTTCAATTCCGGCATAGAGCGTTTGCGAATCTTCGGGATCAATCACAAAGGTTGTGACGCGCGGGATAATCGGGATACCTTCACATTCTTGCGCCAAGTCCGCGTTCAGTTGCTTCCAATTATCACCACCATCGGTAGATTTGAAAAGCGCAGAAGGACACGTCCCGGCATAAAGCGTGTCTGGTGTCCTCGGATCAATCGCTATTGACCACACTTCCCGTCCATCCATGGGGCTTGGAAGGTGATGCCACGATTCAGCAGCATTGTTCGTTCGGAAGATACCGTTTTCGGTACCTGCATAGAGGGTGTCTGAGTCACTCGGATTGACAGCTATCGCGCGAACATCGGCCTCCGGGAAGAGCCCGTTACTAACTCTGCGCCATGTGTCTCCGTTGTCGGTACTGTGCCAGACACTTTGTCCAATAGTTCCTGCATAGAGTGTAGCTTGCATCTTTTGCCCCTTTTTTGAAGAGAAGGAAACGAAATTTTTGTGGTTTAACCTCTTAACTTATAACTTCTATATATTACTCGGTTAACGATCCTGTGTCAACAATTCGAGAATCAAGCGAAATCTGATATGTAACAGATTCCGGTGCTATCTCCGGTTCAAGAAGAAACGAGAGTCGATATAGGTGGATGCCCTGTGCACCTTGTATTATTCGAGACATTGCCTGTGCTTCCCTATAGGGGCGTTCAACTTTGCTATCAAAGAGCATCAACGTCACAGTCGGAGTTGACCCGACGAGAGATTCACTCGGCTGAGCGAGGATGTCCCAGTACCTCGGATGCACAGGATTTGGAAGGACAGCGGTGATAAAAGTGATATGTGCACCACGCGCTGCACTATATTGATAATTAGCACTATGTGTATCCGTGTTGATCGTTTCTGCTTGTAAACTCGGTACCAAGAGTGCTTCCGTAACACTATTCGGTAACACAACAGAACCAGAGTTACCAGCGGACAACTTTATCTCGCGCACATGGACATCACCAGTGTTATGAAATTCAATCGCATGAACAGTACTGCTGGTCCCTCCGGAATTACTTGAAAAACCGAGTGTTAACCCACCCGCATCCTCAAATCCGATGTAATCTGCTGAAAAGTTACTGAGTTTTCCGTCTTGCGCGCCACTTGGATAGGAAGCGTGCCAGCGACGCGGTGAAAGAGAAAGTCTAACAGCATGATAATCAGATAGGTAGTTTGCCAGCTTCCATTGAATAAAGATATCAGAGACTTTCTGTGTAATACCCCTCAAGGCGAGCGCATCTGCAACACCGGTGAGTGATGTACCACGATTCCGGACAATTTCAGTCAGTGTTTCTGTACCGCCGTGCTGTTCATGGAGGTAGAGCATCCATAGGAAAGCGGCACCATAGTGTGGTAGCGCGTCTGCATCCCTTTCAGGCCACGCTATAAGCGAAACAGAAGGCGTTTTTTCAAATGCACCTACATGCTCCAGTACGGAATAGCCACAGAGAAATGATGCGTATCCCGCACATCCCTCATCAACCCAAGTTGCTTCGTGTGGATCGTGCCGCCAATGGATGAGATGTAGGAACTCGTGTGCAATGACGTTATGAGCGACTTCACTATTTGGGTTAAGCGGTTGTGTGTCAATATACAATATATCCGCTTCGTTACTACGAATTGGGAACCCACGAAACCCGGGGGTCCTAAGTACACCGCGACTTTGGTCTACCGGATTGAAAAAGCCTGCCGTGTACTGACTGGCATGATTCGCATCTTGAATATTAAGTAGCAGTAAAATAATCCTACCGTTTTCATCAATATCCGGCGGTACTCCAAAGAACCCTGTTAACGTAGGATAAATTCCTTGCTGGGGATTCGCTGGTGTAGCGACATCAAAAGCACGTACTATTGATGCTACTGTTTCCGCGGTAACTCGTGTGTTCCACTCAGCCTCCTCAACAAAAATATAACAGAAACTGCCGATACCCCGTAGGGCCGCAGAGACTGTATATTGTTGCATACTCCTAAAGTCAGGAACAAAGAAGGTCCGTTCTGTACCAATTGGCAGCGCAGGGGCAGCTGGCAGCGCAGGTGCAGTCAAGTTGCTCGGCAAATGCGGTGGCATTGTATTTGCGCCAAGATCCGCGTCCGGTGCTGAAAACGGACGAAAAGGCATTTTTGTGTCTGCTAATTGTGGTGTTCCACAGAGGTATGCCGAACTTCGACACGGCTGTCCTAAAAGCAGCAGGACAAGGATGAAAAGCACCTTTATATTTTTCATAGCTTGAAACCACCTATAACTACTCTGATGGCAGATCGTTTCCGTAAACTATCTGCCGGCTTTGATGGTGTCAAGTTTCTGACGAAGTTCGACGTTGTCCGGTTCAATTCGCACGGCATGCTCCAAAGTCTGCAACGCCTTTTCTTTCAATCCTTTTTCAAGGTATGCATCAGCGAGGTGCAAGAGAATCTCAGGTGTATCGGGTAGGTAGTGATTTGCCTGCTCCAAGTTTTCTATGGCAGCATCCAATTTTCCCTGCTTGAAATAAATAAGCCCCAAACTATCAAGATACGCGCCGGATGTTGGCGCGCTCTTGAGTGCACGGCGAACAAGTGCTGCTGCTTCATCTAATTTAGTGCCCTGCTCAGCATAGAGATAGCCTAATGCGTTGTAGGCATCCGGTAATTCCTCCTGAGAGGTCAGTCCTATCGCCTTACGCAAATAGTTTTCTGCCCGCGCCACATCGTCCAGCATTTGATAAGCTATCCCGATACCAGTGAGTGCGGGAACATATTTGTCATCAACAGTTAAAATTTTTTCAAAGGTGCCTACTGCTTTTTGGGCCTCGTTGAACCTAAGATAAATCTGTGCGAGTGTGTAACGGGCATCTCTGATACGGACAGCCAATTCAATGCGTTCCCTGCTTCTCGCGCGACTGGTACGATTCCCACTTCGCATTGAAACTGCCCGTTCTTCTAATAAAGCAATCGCGCTTGTGATGTGATGTTCAGCTTTTTCAAAATTATTTTGTGCCTGATAGGCAAGACTGATACCACTATGTGCCTCAATTTCTGTCCAACTGCTGTTACGAGGTGGACGGGGTACAGTCCCGCTTTCAAGCGGTTCCAAAACGGTGAGAAAAGAGCGTATTGCTGCCGAATCATCCCCGGTTTGAAGGTAAAGTTGACCCAGGCGATTCCACACACTTATTTGTTCCGGATGAATAGTTATGACCCTCTCATAGGACTGTAAAGCTGCCCCAAGACGATTTTGACTTTCATAGAGATTTCCGAGCTGCCAATGGTATTCGGCTTTAAAGGGGAGGATGCGAGTAAGTGCTTTGTAAGACGCAATTGCCAGATCAATCTTGCCGAGATAGCGAGCGATGACACCCAGATACTCATGTGCTTCACCATGGTCAGGGTCTAATTCAATAATTTGCTGCCCGACTGAAAGCATTTCCTCTTCTAATGCCTTGGTCTTCCGGTTTCCACGTCCGTTTTGATCTATAGAAGACAGGAACTGTTCCTTTAGTATTTTGGCAAGGATCCATTTTGCATCTACACTTTTGGGGTTAAGTTCAGTGGCTTTTCTTGCATCATCTTCAGCCCCCTTAATATTTTGTAATCTCGAAAATCGAAGCGCAGCCCGCTCTGTATAGATGAAACCGAGACCACGGGCAGATAAAACTTTACCTTTAATGGATTCACCGTCTAGCTCCAATTCCTTAATTAGCGCATCGTAGGCGGCTTTGCTTTTGCGAATATTGCGTTCACCGGTTCTGCAATAGGCAGCCCACATCAGTTTCGCATAGATATCTGCAGCGCGTGCCATGTCGGCGTTTAACGCTGTATTAGCATCGGTGACCGGTACTAACTCAGGTGTCTCATCAGCGAGTACATCTGTTTGGGCGTGCAAACCGCGCCCCAAAACGAAACTCGCCATAACAAAGACAAAAATCGTGAGTATACCAAGATATTTCATTTTTTCCTCCGTGTGTGACAATCCACTATAAATCCTACGTATCTTCAAGCAGAGAAGATGGAAGTTCAATTTTGGCGGCATCAACAAGTTTCTCGTCGGCTTGAAGTGCCATGATGCGCACGCCTTGGGTATTGCGTCCGATACGCCGAATGTCACCGACAGCTGTTCGGGTGACATATCCATTTGAACTAATGAGAACGAGTTCATCAATATCTGCAACGCGTTTTGCAGCGACAACGGCACCGTTCCGTGTCGACTTTCCGATGGCGATGATACCTTTCCCACCGCGTTTTTGGGAGCGGTAAGCAGAGACAGCCGTGCGCTTGCCATACCCGTTCTCCGTGACAATCAACAAGGTGTCATCTTCCTTAGCAATCTGTTGTCCTATTTCTTCCGTTTCAACGCCCTCACCGTTAACAATAACCATTTGTGCTACAAAGTCCTCAGCACCGAGTTCTATGCCACGGACCCCGCGCGTGTTGCGTCCAAGAGGTCTTGCATCTTTCTCGTTAAACCGAATAGCAGTACCTTTGTGAGTGACAAGAATAACGTCGGAAGTGCCTTCTGTTACTTGTGCGCCAATGAGTTTGTCCCCATCATCAAGCTTAACAGCAATAATCCCATTCGACAGTGTGTTCTCAAAACTGGCGAGTTCTGTCTTTTTGACAATGCCTTGTTGTGTCGCCATGAAGACAAATTTATTCGCTGCAACCTCGCCGGCATCAGCTCCCTCAGTATTCTGACTACCTGCTTTCAGATATACGGTAACATAAGCGGTGATGTTTTCGTTTTGTGCCAATCGGAGTAGATTAACAACTGCACGTCCGGCTGATTGGCGACGCGCTTCAGGAATATGGTGGACTTTTAAGGTATAACATTTGCCTAAATCTGTGAAAAACAAAATGTTTTGATGTGCAGTAGCCACAAAGATATGCTCCAAAAAGTCGCCATCCTTTGTTGTTGCCCCCTTAATCCCAACGCCGCCGCGATGCTGTTTACGATAGGTATCCATAGGTAACCGTTTGATGTAACCGGCATGCGATAGCGTGACAACCATCTCTTCATCCGCAATAAGGTCTTCCACTTCAAATTCTTTGACTTCGCTCGTAATTTCGGTTCGCCGTTCATCGCCGTACTTTTCCCTGAGAGTTTCGAGCTCTGTTCGGATTATATCTGTTATCAGCGTCTCACTGGCAAGGATCGCGCGAAACTCGGCAATACGGTCTAATATTTCCGTGTATTCATCGTGGATACGCTGGCGCTCAAGACCTGTCAACTGGCGGAGCGTCATCGTGAGAATTTCTCTCGCTTGCTGCTCGCTGAGTTGGTAAGTATTCTGAAGTTCTTGTTCCGCGGCTTGCGGGGATTCAGCAGTTTGGACAAGCTCTATAATTGCCTCAAGGTTTTGCAATGCTAAAAGATACCCCTCAAGAATGTGATTTCTTCGCTCGGCACGATCGAGTTCAAATTGCGTCCGTCGGCGAACCACATCGCGCCGGTGGGCAAGATAATAGTACAGAATCTCCTCGAGCGTTAGAACTTTCGGGAGCCCGTCCACAAGACACAGAAGGTTAGCACTGAAATTTGTCTGCATCTGTGTATGCTTATACAACTGGTTTAGAATAACCTGTGCAATTTCACCGCGTTTCAGAACTACGACAATACGGATATCCCTATCAGACTCATCTCGTATATCCCTAATACCAGTGATCGTCTTGTTGACAACTAATTGATACATCCGATCAAGCAACTGATTTTTCTTTACCTGATAAGGGATTTCAGTTATGATTATCTGTTCCTGATCAGATTCACCTTTACCTACCGAGGTAACTCTTTCTATAATCGCCTTGGCACGGACAGTTACACTGCCCCTACCAGTTGTGTACATATCCTTGATACCCTGAGTACCTACGATCATTCCGGCAGTTGGAAAATCGGGACCGAGGATATGTTCCATGAGCGTTTCTGAAGTCGCATCCGGGTCTGAGAGTTTGCAGAGCAGCGCGTCAATAACTTCATTGAGATTATGCGGTGGGATGCGCGTGAGATAACCGATCCCGATACCCGTCGTGCCATTGATAAGCAGATTCGGGAGGAGACCTGGAAGCACTGTCGGTTCTTCAAGGGAATCTTTATAGTTCGGTTGAAAATCAACGACCTGCTTATCGATGTCAGTAAGCATCTCTTCGGCTATAGTGGCAAGTCGGCATTCCGTGTATCGCATCGCCCCCGGGGGGTCGTCGTCAATACTACCGAAGTTTCCTTGTCCGTCTATGAGCGGGTAGCGCATATTAAACGGTTGCGCCATACCGACAAGTGTACCGTAAATAGGTCCATCACCGTGTGGATGATAGTTCTTCATCACCTCCCCAACGACGGCGGCACACTTGTCATAGGGCCGGTTCGCGGTGAGATTTATCTCTCCCATAGCATAAATAATCCGACGCGTGCTGGGTTTGAGACCGTCACGTACATCAGGTATCGCGCGATTGGTATTGACACTCATCGCGTAGGTGAGATACGACGTTTTTAGTTCATTTTCTATGTTGCGTTCTTGGATGTTTTCCATGGTTATCGGTTATAAGTTATAAGCTATAAGTTGTAGGTTAAAAAGGGTTGGGAAACTTCCGAAGTTCTCCACTTATAACCAACCGCTTATAACCAACCACTTATCGGGATGTCCTCCTTTAAGCACCGTATAGATCAAGATTTACCTGAGTGCCGTAGCGTTCTATAAATTCGCGTCGAGGTTCCACAGTATCACCCATGAGCAGTGTAAAGATGCGGTCAGCTTCAATGGCATCTTCAAGTGTTACCTTAAGTAGGACACGCTCATCTGGACGCATTGTGGTATCGCGCAACTGTTCAGCGTTCATTTCAGCTAAACCTTTGTACCGAGTGATTGTAAGTCCTCGGTGCTCCATCTCAAAAAGATGCTGCACAAGAGAAACAACATCATCTGTATGGTGAATGTCACCATTTTCGGATTGGACGCTAAACAAATTTTGGCTTTCTGAATGACTTGCGTCAGTTGTTTTCGCCGAAGGCAAGAGGTCCGTGTCTTGGATGTGAAACTCAGCGAGTTTCTCAAGTTCTTGTCGCAGTTCGTGCCGCCATGTCCGTGGTGCCGGGTCAATAGTGCTTTCCGTATCTGCTACCGACGGCGCGTTTTCAAAAAGCGTAGTTTGCGTGTCGGTGCTGGATAATACTTGTTCAGGCGGCTCTTGCGATGCCATCGTATCGGTACTCCTATCGGAAGGAAATACATCAAGCATAGCAAGTAGTTTATCTATATTATCAGACGTATTGACTCCATTTGCATCATTCTCTTCGAGGTGAGCAGGTTGCTCAATGTTGGAAAACTGTGTTGGTGTTATACCGCTCCGCTTGATTTGATCAAGGAGCATTTGAACCTTACGTACAGCATTAGAGATGGTCTTATACTCGGATGCTGTGTAAGGGGCACCTCGGCGAGCATTGGTTATCTGCACTGTGTCAAGGGCAAGAGTCAGGAGGTAGTCTTCCATCTGCTCATCGTCTTGCAAATATTGTGAACTTCTGCCTTTTTTGACTTGGTAAAGTGGCGGTTGAGCTATGTAGAGGTGCCCAGAAGCGATGAGGTCTGGCATCTGACGAAAGAAAAAAGTTAAAAGCAGGCTTCGTATGTGTGCGCCATCAACATCAGCATCTGCCATAATAATGACTTTGGCATATCGGAGTTTTTCGAGGCTGAATTCCTCAGCACCGATCCCTGTGCCTAATGCGGTTACGATGTCAATAACTTGTGCGTTTTTGAGTATTTTGTCAAGTCTTGACTTGTCTACATTGATACCTTTACCTTTCAGAGGTAGAACGGCTTGGTTTTGCCGGTCGCGCCCCTGTTTCGCCGTACCACCAGCGGAATCACCCTCTACGAGGAATATCTCGGTTCGCGAAGGGTCCCGTTCAGAACAGTCAGCGAGTTTTCCGGGCATTGAAGCGGAGTCAAGGACGCTTTTACGCCGGATCACCTCGCGTGCACTGCGCGCAGCTTCACGTGCGCGCGCGGCATCAATAGCTTTTTGGATAATACGTTTGGAGACACTCGGATTTTCTTCTAAAAGTGTTTTGAGTCGGGAGCCGACAAAAGTTTGGACAATGCCTTCAACCTCTGTATTTCCGAGTTTAGATTTCGTCTGCCCCTCAAATTGCGGATCCGGAACTTTGACACTGATAACAGCGGTTATGCCTTCGCGGATGTCTTCACCTGTGAGGTCCACTTTGACGTTCTTCAAGAGATCATTAGCATTGGCGTAATTTTTAAAAGCACGGGTAAGCGCACTTTTGAAACCGCTTTCGTGAAAACCACCTTCGGCGGTACGAATGTTGTTCGCATAAGAACTTATGTTCTCCGAGTAAGCCGTATTAAACTGGAAGGCGATTTCCACTACCACATCTGACTGAACACCTTCTACATAGATAGGTTCTGGATGGAGTACCTCTTTGTTTTGATTGTAATAGGTAACAAAGGAGGCGATGCCACCATCGTACTGAAAAGTGATCGGTTCAGAATTATCTTCATCGCGTCCATCATGGAACTGAATACGTACACCCTTATTCAGAAAGGCGAGCTCTCTGAGGCGGTCGCGAAGTGTGTCGTGTGAGAAATCGAGGGTATCAAATATTTCGGCATCGGGCATGAACGTCGTCCGAGTACCGGTTTTATTGCTATTACCAAGTTTTTCTACAGATGTCTGCGGGATACCACGTGCGTAGCGTTGTTCGTAGATTGCGCCGTTCTGCTGGACCTGTACATGGAGCCACTCAGAAAGCGCGTTGACGCAAGAAGCACCGACACCGTGCAAACCCCCGGCGGTTTGGTACCCGACCTGCTCGCGACCGTCGAATTTGCCGCCAGCGTGCAACGTTGTCATCACTACCTCAAGTGCTGAGACACCCGCTGTCGCATGCATGTCAACTGGAATACCACGACCATCGTCGGTGACGGTAACACTACCATCAGTGTGGAGTTGTACGTTGATTTGCGTGCCGTAGCCTGCACCGATCTCATCTATGCAGTTGTCAACCAACTCTGTGACAAGGTGGTGTAATCCAGCGGGACCGGTGCTGCCGATGTACATGCTCGGGCGTTTTCTAACAGCTTCAAGACCTTCAAGGATTTGTATGTCACTCGCCGTATATGTTCGTTCATCTTTTGACAATTGTGATACCTCGCTTTGAATTAATCCCTGCGTGTAACGTGGGGTGTTATCTTTATTTTACATTGGCGGTGTCGAAGTGCAATCAGCACTTATTGTTGTGCTTATCTACTTAAAATAGGATACCTTATTTTAACAATTTTGTCAAGACTTTTCTTTGCTTTGTGTAATGAACAGTTGCCGCAAAGAAATTTTTAAATCAGTATCCGTCACATCAACTATTGCCTGCTCAATTTGTTCTGATTCTTTAGGGGTTAGTGTGCGAACATTACTTGGGCGGGGCGTTGAGATTTTTGGGTTAGTGGAGGGACGTTCAGTGTGATGAGATGTTGCTTTATGTGCTTGGCGTAACTCTATTCGGAGATCTGTAAGAATAGGTTGTCCTAATTCTGCATTCAGATCTGCTATAATTCTCTGTTTAAGGAGTGATAATTCTTGTTTGAACGGAGGGTATTCCGTGTAAACTTTCAAAACGCCATCGGATAGCGATACTGGAACTGTTTTGGTACCAAGCGGTGTTCCGAGCAGTTTGCGCCAGAGGACAAAGACTTTCTGCTCAAGCATCTTGGGCTCAAAGTCGCGGGAGCGAGCGAGTTCAGTGAGGAGGTCGCGTACGGTTTCGGTCTTGTGCATTTTAAACTCGTTGGTGTGACTTAGGAAGCACACCTGAATGGTGGTGTGTTAAGAAGGCTCGTTAGTTTCGGTAGCGTAACTAATCTGAGCATTCTCTACCGTCAAAACGTTCGGTTGATTGAGATAATGTACAAGAGGTTCAGCATGCGTAGCTGTGATGAAAGTTTGGGCACTTAAATTTTGGAGCACCTCTAATAAATGCCCTACCCGCTTGTAATCTAACTCTGAAGTAACATCATCCAATAAAACTATCGGGTCTCTACCTGTTAGGTGTCGTATCAACTCTAATTCTGCTAATTTGAGTGCTAAGGCGATAGTCCGTTGTTGCCCTTGTGATCCATAAGATCGCGCGCCCTCTCGAAATGTTCCAGTTTCGGGATCTGGGGCTGGTGGATCGTTTTCACTATGGTGGTGAATGATAGACTCGTTGGGTTTACTCTCCAATTCAATGAGGAAATCGTCTCGGTGCGGGCCGACTAAGGTTGTCCCTCTCTGTAAATCTGCCTCGCGGGAAGCGTTTAATGATATGCCAAAATGTTTGGCTAACTTGTCTTCATCTTCACGGGTAGCCTTGTGGAGTGCGTCTGAAGACTCCGCTAATGAGTTAGTCCCGGTGGTTTCTGAAATACTGCCTACCATATTGTCAATTGACGTATCGTTCGACACCGATGCCGAGCGATACGTCAGTGCAAGATTTTCTAAACTGCCGGTGAGTTTTTGGTGGTTTCGGATCGCGTGGTCTTTCAATTGGTGGAAAATTTCCAACCGTCTTATGATAACTGCGGTACCATGTACAAGCAGCAATTGGTCCCAAGCATCCAGTTGCGTTACGTTTGCGAACGTTGCACGAATTTGCTTTAGCAGCTCATTTCGTTGTTTGAGCACAAGATTGTACTTTTGCAAATTTTTTAAGTATTCGCTGTCAATCTGTGAGATTAGGAGATCTAAGAACCGGCGTCTTTCTGAAGGTCCCCCTTTCACTAATGTCAGTGACTCTGGTGAAAAAAATACAGCGTTAAATTGACCAATCCATTCGGAACGTTTTGTTTGGAGAATACCGTTTTTCTTCAATCTAAACTGTCCGCGTGCCTTTTTCATCGCTTCAAGAGATGTTACGTCATCACTGCCGTTCCGCAATGTTCCTTTTAGGTAAAATCCTGACTCATGATGCCGAATCAATTCGGCATCATGAGTCGCACGATGAGATTCCGCGGTGCAAAGAAAATAGATTGCCTCAAGCAAACTGGTTTTTCCTTGTGCATTTCCACCGACGATTAAATTAACAGGCTTGGAGAAGTCCACTTCGCAATTGATATAATTACGAAAATTTCGTAGGACGATATGGTTTAATAACATCTTATCTTGGATGTAAATATTTTAGTTCAATCGGGTGCAAAATCTGATGATTTTTAGCACTTATCAACATCTTCTAATTGTACTACTAATTACTATATAAATTTATATAGTACTTTAGTAGTAGTAGTAGGGGCTGTTGATAAGTTGATAACTCACCTGAAGGCTTATGATCATTGACAAGTACCCTGTTGATAACTTGTTGATAAATCAGCGAGTTATCAACAAGTTATCAACAAAACTATATAGTAGGTGAGTTATCAACAAGTTATGCACAAGTTATCAACATTATTTTAACATAGTTATCAACAGGTTATCAACAGGTTCAAGGTGCGACATATCGTTTAAAAATGCCTTAAAAACGCAAGATAAAACACTGAATTTGACTATCGGAATTGATCAAGTAAGAAC
>CAZQIP010000276.1:0-2509 GCA_964593655.1 uncultured bacterium
TGGTAGCGCTGATGCTTTTTGATGGAAAGGCGGAACAGTTATATAGGGACGCACAAGCGATGTATCAAGTAACAGTAGATGCTCAGAACAGCCGCCTTTATCGGTTCTCATTTCTTCTTGATCGAGAAATAAAACCAGAATCTGTCGTATATCAGATATCGCTTGATTCAAGGCTTGTTGACACAAGAACGTTAATTGAGTAATATTATAGTCAATGGAAATGGGAACTTTGTTTTTTCAGATTAATTAGGAGTAGTTCCTAAACAGGTTTTTATCTATGTTTTTCCTGTAATTTCTATGTTTTTGTGGTATAATTATAGTATGAAACACTATAAAACGCCACGAGAAGCATCGGAGATTCTCGGCATTTCGATAGATAGGCTCCGACATCTCGCAGATAACGGCACAATTTCTGCGATACGAACGCCGGCAGGGCATCGGCGATATGATGTGCAAGGGTATCTTGATGGGCAAATACAAGCAGATATTACTACCATTGGATATTGCAGAGTTAGCGGGAAAGGACAATCAGAAGACCTCGCGTCCCAAGTCGCCTATGTCCAAAAACACTATCCCGAAGCAGAGATTATCAGAGACTTTGGAAGTGGTATCAAATTCAAACGTAAGGGGCTTCTCACCTTACTGGAACGCGTCTTGCGAGGCGATAAACTCAGAGTTGTTGTTGCCCATCGGGATAGACTCGCCCGTTTCGGCGGCGAAGTCATACAGTTCTTGGTCGAGCAAAACGGTGGCGAAGTCGTGGTTCTCGACCAGACTGTTTACAGTCCCGAAGAAGAACTTACTGCAGACTTGCTCGCTATACTCCACGTTTTTTCCTGCAGAATGTATGGGCTCCGGCGATACCGTGACCAAATCAAAGAAGATAGAAATCTTTCCGACAGTGGAACAGAAGGCGATTCTTCGTAGATGGTTTGGCACGTCTCGGTATACTTACAATGAATCCGTATCCTTACTGGAGGCTAAGGATACACCGAAGAATTTCAAAGGACTTGTCCCGATTGTTTTTGACCAACTCCCCGAATGGCATGTAGGAACCCCGCGTCAAATCAAAGTGGGTGCGGTGATGGACGCGTGCCAAGCGGTTAGCAATGCGAAGATCAAAGCAAAAGCAACAGGTGAGCGTCAAAAGGTAAAGTTTCGGTCAAGAAAGAATCGCAGGCAGACGTTGTATCTGCGTGCGGATTCCCTGAAGAAAAACGGGTTCTATGTGAGATTTTTAGGTGAGATGAAGATGTCAGAACCATTGCCAGCCAAACCGCAAGGGACTGGCAAAGTGTCAGAACGAGATACGGATGCGGAAGTCAAGGATTCTCAACTGATACTGGAAAATGGAAGATATTTTCTCTGTGTATCTTATGTTGAGAAGAAAAAGACGCGAGAACCAAGCGGTAGAATCGTAGCCCTTGACCCCGGTGTGCGTGATTTTATGACGTTTTTCTCTGAAGATTGCTTCGGTTGGTTAGGTATGCAGTGTATCAATCGTATTCAAAGGCTTTGTCAACACTGCGATAATCTCTACTCACGCGCAACGCAAGAGAAACGCCCGCTACGGCGTGCCTTGCGTAAAGCTGCGAACAGAATTAAAGTCAAAATCCGTAATCTCATAGATGAACTTCATAAGAAGGTTGCTCACTTCCTCGTCTCAAACTTTGACATCATTTTGTTACCAACCTTTGAGACGAAACAGATGACAAAACGAGGTGCGCGGAAGTTGCGAAAGAAGTCCGTTCGACAGATGCTAACACTCTCACACTATAGATTCAAAATGTTTCTGAAACAGAAGGCTTTGGAATATGGTGTGCGAGTCATTGATGTTTGTGAAGCGTACACTTCTAAAACGGTGTCTTGGACGGGTGAAATCGTCGCGAACCTCGGCGGTTCTAAAGTTATCAAGTCATCGGAAGGTCATCGAATGGATAGGGATTTGAACGGCGCACGTGGGATATTCATCAAGAATGTCGCTCGTGCTTTGACGGTTCGTCCATCTACCTAAGTAGATGCAAACCGTGATTTACAGAGATTTTTCTGTAAATACACAGGTTCAAAGGAACAGTTTTAGAAAGGGGAAAAAGATGCAACCTACACTTTATGCAGGAACAATTGGACAAAGTGTCTGGCGCAGTACAGACAACGGGGACACATGGGGCAGAGCAAGTAACGGCCTCTTTCCAGAAGCGGATATTCGTGCTTTAGCCGTCAATCCAGATAATCCAGACACTCTCTACGCCGGGACTGAAAAGGGTATTTACACAACAACCGATGCCGCTGAATCATGGCATCATCTCCCAAGTCCGACAGATGGTCTAGAGGTATGGGCACTTGCCATTGATTCAAATGCCCCAGACACACTCTATGCTGGCACATGTCCGTCTGCGCTTTTCAAGTCCACTGACGGAGGTGCTAATTGGAAACAACTCGATGTTGAATTGGCACAAGAGTGTGAGGGGATTCCGATTATTCCGCGCGTTACAACCTTCGTGATTGATCC
>CAZQIP010000277.1:0-16191 GCA_964593655.1 uncultured bacterium
AACGCTAAAATCCAATGCGAAGAAAGTGTTTCTTCAGATTACGCCTTGGAACGTCAAATAAGAATCTTACCTAACCGAACCGCAAGGAAAGTTAAAAAATATGCATCCACTTGTTGACTTGAAAGTACCGGAGGGTTCTATCGCTGTTCACTGGTTTGAACAGAGCAGCTTTGCGTTGAAAGACCCAGCTGGCACTATTGTCCAAATAGACCCTTATTTTCCGCGGGAACGTCCCGCTGACCGTTTTATTCATACCGAACCGCCACTCGATGAATCGGCACTTCCAACCGATTTTGTTCTCTTGACACACGCCCACGGAGATCATACCTGTCCAGAGTCTATACGTCGGATGTGGGAAACTTCCAATGCAACACAGTTTGTGGGACCCGCAGAGAGTGTGCGTCAAATCTCAGCAGAAACAGATGTTGCGGCTGCGAACATCTCGGAGATCCGTGCTGGAGAATCCACAACGCTCAACGGTCTCACCGTACATGCTGTCTATGCGAAACCGCCTGATGGCGATACATCCGCTGACATAGCACCACCAGATGTCACGCACTTAGGATACGTGCTTGTTAGTAACGGTGTAGTGCTCTACTTCAGCGGCGATCCAATTAACAATTTCGCAGAACACGACACACTCATTTCAGCGGTGGCAGCACATAAACCGGACATCGGTTTCCTGACGAATCATCCAACCGAGGGTGAATTTCCGTTCTACGATGGATGCGTCAAAATGGCGACGCGGATCGGACTGAAGCATGCAGTGCCGGTGCATCGCGCCTGTTTCGTCACCCGTGATTATGACCCGAACGAGTGGGCAGCACAGTTTCCTTCAGGCGGTCCCGAACCATTGATTATTGAGAGAAACTCACATATTATTTATGAATAGTTATCGGTTATCGGTTAGCGGTTAGCCTCGCAGTGAGAGTTAAGAGGTCTCTTGTAACTGATAACCCATAACTGAAAGATTTTTCGCAGAAAAATCGTACTGATAACTATTCCTCTGACAACTCAAAAAAAGGTACATACAGATATGTCGTTACAAGAACAGAAAACGCCGCTTGTCGGTATTGTGATGGGAAGTGATTCCGACCTGGAAAAGATGGCAGAAGCCGCAAAGGTTTTAGAGGAATTTGAGATCCCATTTGAGATAACCATCTCTTCCGCACACCGCTCACCAGAACGGACAACAGCGTGGACAGAGAAGATTAAAGCAGAAGGTGGACAGGTAATTATCGCTGGGGCTGGACGGGCCGCACATCTTGCAGGGGTCATCGCAGCGCATACAACACTGCCAGTCATCGGCGTACCGATTGACGGCGGCCCCCTTGACGGTGTTGACGCGCTTTACGCAACAGTTCAGATGCCCCCCGGCATCCCTGTCGGAACGATGGCAATTGGTTCCGGTGGTGCACGCAATGCTGGACTCTTTGCTGTCCAAATTCTGGCACTTCAATTCCCCGAATTGGACGCAAAACTGCTGGCGTATAAAGAAAAACTCAGTGATGGCGTTGCGGAGAAAGCAGCGCGTCTTCAAGAAGTAGGTTATCAGAATTATTAGGGGCTGTCAATTATGGAAATCGAAATAACCAAACAGTGGGATAACGATACAGAACTGTTTGATATGATGGAAGAACAGTTATACGCCGCTGTGATTTCGGACGCACTCGACGCAGCGGGATACCGCGAGCAGGCACTGCAACATACCATCCGTCCCCTTACACCAACGACGGTTGTCGTCGGGCGCGCGATGCCTGTGCTGTGCGTAGAGGTTTACGAGATTCCAGATGAACCGTATCAGCAAGAGATTGCAGCCGTGGATAGCCTCAAACAGGATGACGTTCTCATCTGCTCAACAAACGGGAGTACCCGCATCTGTTTTTGGGGAGAACTCCTCTCAACAGCGGCGCGTGCGAGAGGCGCGCGGGGCGCGGTCATTGAAGGGTTTATCCGGGACGCTCGCCAGATCCTCGAAATGGGGTTCCCTATATTCACGACCGGATTGTCGCCTGTTGACTCAAATGGACGCGGCGATGTGGTGGCGTACAATGTTCCAATCGAATGTGGGGGTGTCACCGTTAATCCCGGCGATATCGTGTTCGGCGATGCAGACGGGGTCGTCGTCATCCCACAAGCGGTAGAAACAACCGTGATTGAGGCCGCCTTAGCAAAGGTAAGCGGAGAGAATCGCACCCGCGACGAACTCCGCGCCGGCGCGACGCTGCGGGAAGTTTATGACAAATACGGGATTCTGTGAGGAATAGATTACAATGGCTATCAGCAGATTGGCTTTCGGCTTTCAGTCATCAGTTAAAGTGGGATATGATAGTTCTAACGTCTTTTCTGACGGCTGACGGCTGACGGCTGATGGCTAATTTGCCTAAACGAACCACAAGGAAAGTGAAAAAATGATTTATGAATTGCGCACATATCAGGTTGTGCCCGGGAAAATGAAAAACCTCAATGACCGGTTTGCAAATATTACGCTACCGTTGTTTGAGAAACACAACATGAAGGTTATCGGGTTTTGGGAAACTGCTATTGGTGAGGCGACGACAACGGAACTCGTCTATATACTCGCCTTTGAGGACCTCGCGCACTATCAACGTGCATGGGATGCATTCATCGCCGATCCAGAGTGGCAAGCGGCGAAACGACTCACCGAAGTCGGGGGGCCGCTGGTTAATGTGGCGAGTTCTAAGATTCTTGAACCGACAGATTATTCACCCCTGCAATAAATGCAGCTTGCTGGTTGGGATTACAAATCCCTCCTACACAGCTGACGGTTTCCGATGGTTTCCATTCTTATCGTAAAATGGCGAGTTTTCCGACCTGCTCTATTTTTCCATTTTCAGTGTCGGCAATGACGCGATAGAAATATACACCGTTGGCACACCGCACGCCTGCTTCATCTCGGCAATCCCAACCGGTTTCGTTGGTCCCACGGTTCGCACTCACATCGTCAAGCGTTTTGAGGAGCCTACCGTTAACACTATAAATTTTGATTGTAACCGCGTCGGGTGCTTGGGCAAGGTGATAGGTGAAAAAAGTCTTCCCGCCAAAGGTCCGATCCACAGGATTCGGGACATTGAACACTTCGCTGAGTGTGACTTCTTCATTTAAGGTAAAGGTCGTAACAAACTCCGCTATGTTCTCACTGGTGTCTGCCGCAGTAATCTGGAGTTGATATTCCCCATTGGCGAGGTCCGGCGCATAAGTAATATCAGCACTCGTTGGTGCAGCCGGATCAAAAATTTGCGTGTAATCGCTCACATCTAAGGGCTCAAGTGCCGCATACAGACTACCAAAATTGAATCGAAAAGTGGTTTCGTCAAGGGCACTATCATCGGTGAGGATAATCTTGAAGCGGGGTTGTTCTGTGAGCACTGCGCCATCTGTCAAAGGTTCATCAAGTTCTTCGTTTGCACGCGCACTGACTTGGATGTCAATCGTCGGTGGTGCGATATCAGGGGCTTCAATGACAAAAAACCTGTAACTGACAATACCCTCATCACCGCCAATAGTGATTCCGTTGAAATCTTGTGCGCGAATGTTGAAAGTATACTCGCCCGGGAAGAGGATCGGTCGGTAGTCAATCGGGACGGTTTGAAGTCCACCCTGTGTGCGGAGTTCGTAGTCGGTAACAGCTTCAAAGGGTCCACCATCTTTTTGTTGTTCCATAGCGAAGAACTCTGTATCAATACCGTTGGCATCTTGCAGCAGAATAGACATAGCAGGGCGCGGCGCAATGACACTACCCGTCTGCGGTTGAAGACCATCTACCCAGAAGTTAAAAGTGGGCGGTTCGCTATCGGTGCTACGCATGAGAGCAAACCGTGTGAGTTCAGTGACTTCCGTTGTGATGGTAGCGACGCGAGCCGTACTGAATTTAATCTTATCGCCGAACCCAAATTCTTCGGAACTTCCGGTAACAAGCACTTCAAAACCGAGGTGGCTCAGGAAAATCGGTTCGTTGATCTTCCCGCGTATTTTGACACCATTGGGATGATTGGACGGTTCGTTAGAGGTATCACGGAGTTCATAGGAATTCGGATCGGTAAAGAAAAGAAACCAGTCGCCTGTCTCAAACTCCGCCTTGGGACCAAGTCTACTCACTACCGTTGCACTGCCGTTGCCGACATTCGCATTCCATGTGCGCGTAAGGACGACATCACTTTGCGGGTCATAGTCGGTTTCAAAAGCGAGTATATCGGCAAATTCAAAGGCGTAATTGACATCAACAGATGGATTCTCTTGCCGTGGAATCCGTAATTCTAAACCGAAGGCTTCCTCTCTAAACGGATTGTCAAGTTGCCCAGTTTTATCAAGCTTTTGGAACCCTGGTTCCCCGTTCCGCTTAAGAAATACCTCGTATTCATTGGCATCAAGAAAAATGATAACCCAAGTGCCTGGCGGCGTGAGGTTCGGGTTGATACTGATAGCATCAGTTTCTAATTGCTGTTGGCTCGCATTTTCCATCTGTACCGGTGTAACATAATTTTCGAGCAGAAAGTCGCCTTCAGGGGTGTAGTTAATTTTCGACGGCAACCGTCGCCATGCTGACAAATCGCTTTCGGCAACCTTCGGCAACCTTTGGTTTTCAGTAGAAGAGGTTTTTGATGAACCAGAGGCCTCTTGCTGCTGATTGACGGAAACCGACAACTGAGGGATTTTTTGCAACGCATAAATTGCTAACTGGTTCGCGACCTCAGCGAATTCATTTTCAAATGTGGGATTGTCAGGTTGAATACTTTTTTCCTCGCGCACGATATCTTCCAAAGCACTCACATCAAAACGGAACTTGATCTCCGCGGGGTTCGCGAGCACTAACGCGCCCGTGCGAAATGCGGCCTCGTAGGATTGCGCAACCGCCCTACCTTGCCGAATGAGACCGCGCCGGAGCGCAGCGACACGCGGAATCGGCGCAAAGTGGAGGTCAGGTTGTGTCGGATCCATCGGTGATTGTGAGGTAACGGCGAGTGGAATGCCCTCCGGATTCTCTGTTTTGGTTTCAAGCGCGTTTGCCGGAAAATGAATGTCAAACACCCTATCTAAACTAAAGGCGGGTAACGCTTCCTGTCTATAGATAAAGTCGTTGACGATAAAAGAGACGTGCAGCTTGTTGTCATAGTCATACGCTTCATCGAGATTTCCATAAATTTTGTCTTCAATACTCGGGTCGTCCGGGTCGACCATCGCAAAAATTTTGTGGACACCTGTCTCAAGCGGGATCTTGAGGTCTAAGATAGCCGTCGCGCGTTGCCAGACGTACGTTCCGTCCACCCAATCCGTGGCTTTCACGACGACGGTCCCAAGAATGTTCGCGTCTTCGTCAACGATATAATCCCCATCAGCGTCAGGGTTTCCTGCAGCAAATACAACCTCAATATCCACCAGCACCGGACGAAGCCCATTATTGATTAATTCGGCTACGAGTTGGTAACTGTTTTTCTTCTCGTCAAAAGCATATCGAATCGGTGCCCTATCTGTCTCGTCAGTGCCGATTACAAGGTTGGGACCATCAGGGACTTTAACGATGTTTTCTTTATCTTTTGATGGAATAATGACCTCGTGTCCCGTACTATCGGTAATGTGAATTTGGTAACGTATCTGCTTTCCACCTATTGGCAGAGGGATAGGTGTCTGAAGTTCATACCATTGTCCACCCTGTGGCACATCACCGAGCGGTGTGCCTGCACGAACCATAGGCGTTACCATGTCTTTAAAGTCGGCAGTATTATCCCATAAAACGCTTATACTTCGTATGCCAGCGGGTCCTTTGTCATCAACCACGAGGATACTGATACTCAGGGTATCCGTGATCTTAGTATCAAGCGTTTCACGGATGTCCTGCACGACAGGCGTATCTATCCAGAATCGGGTCCCACCGACAGCAGCGTAGGTGTCGTCATAAGCAAAAATACGGGCGATACCAGCACCGGGGAGGGCGTTGTTCGGAACATCAATCCGAACAGTGCCATACTCTCCCTGCCAGACGTTGCCACCGACGCGCTGTGTGATATCATTGCGAAGATTGTCGTCAAAATTATTCGCAAAAACAGCGAAAGCAGAAAATGTGTCTGTACTAAAATCAGAGGCGCGCGTGAAACTGACGCCCCCTGTACCCTCAATGCCCGAATTTCGGATCACACCTATCTCGTTCGCCTTAATCACAATTTTATGTGTGTCATTGAGTGCGATGCGTTCCAATTCCACTTTTGCATCAAGTTGCGGACGCGCAAGACGAGATGCTGGATCACCAAAAAGTGTATATGATTCGGTGCCAGGAATCCAATCTGTGCTCCGAATCCGGTTGAGAAAACTAATTTTGGCATCAGCAACAATATATCCTATCGTTGGCTGTGAGGGGATACTTTTAGTTCCCACCAATTCAGGAGATTCGTGAACAACACGAAAAAGGGCTTCAAAGAGATCTATGTCAAATTCAGCATTTGCTTGTCCGTAGGTGAGCCGTGTCGCCGAGAGTGCCGCAATAGCACCGTATTTTCCTAACAGAAACTGTTCACTAAGGCAGAAGTTTCCAGCCTGTTGTGGCTTATCAAATTGTCCATTGAGACAAGTCGTTGTGATAACAAACGGGAGGTATTGGTTCCGCAAACCAGCAGCATCCTCAATACGGAAGATGGACTCATCCGCCCAAGTCTGGCTACCACCGTGTCCCGCGTATTCAATTGCGAGCGCGCCTCTCTTGATAGCACGGAGAATTTCTATACGTGTGTTGTTAGGGCTGCCAATTTTTCGGAGGTAGATTTGCCGAGTGTCATATCCGGGCGGGATAACCTTTTGTATCAGTGCGTCGCGTGACGTTTCAAAGATAATGTCGTTCGGTTTGTCTGTATGGTCATCTGCTACCTGAATTAATGTACCTTGCCACACTCCGATCTTCGGATTTTTTTCGTAGCCGATAATCTTTTCAACCATCGTTGTGAGGGCTTCAGGCGTTTGCACCGAGAGCCTACCAATCAGCATATCCGGCAACGGATCCTCGCCACTGATGTTGACAAAACGCTGGTCCATAGAAGTTTCACCACTCGCAGGTGCCCATCCATGATACGTCGGTACGAAGTTCGGATAGAGTTTATAGGTGCCGCTAAACGTCGGATCTTTGTTGTAGATTTCAACAGTGGCGCCCTTGTAATCGTAGTGCGCATCCCCAACAAGGAGCACATAGGTAGGGGCCGGTTGCTGCCAATTGTTATAAGCATACCGTAGGAATTTCTGGATCGCAAAAGGGTTGAAGAGACCATCGCTAAATTCATTGTAGATGTCGTCAATATCAACAACCATAGTTGTTAAGCCTTGCGAACGCCGGAATTCGACGAGCGGAAGAATACTCTCAGCAAAAGTCGAGTGTGTAATGACAACATAGTCTACTTGATTAGCAGGATTCCTTAAGGCTGTCGGTGGGGTCGGAACGAGCGCGTTGATATTTTTATAGCTGCTACGACTTATTGCAAAATAGCGTCTGTGCTGGTTGACAGTATCCTGAAATAAAATCTGACGACTCGCCCCCCTTGGGGTGACTTTACCGCCAGTGAGTTTGCCTGTAATGCCGTTTTCATCCAACCCATATACGTCTATGGTCTCGTTAAAGAAGTTTCCAACCCGGTACTGAACTTGACCGCGGTTGAGCGGTTCAGTATTGGTATTAAATTCAAGGCGATTGAACTCCGCTTGAAAGTCCCGCCAATACTCAATCTCATACCAGTCGAGGTAGAAATCGTAAGACCCTGCCGGCGTATCGTTATCATCAAATGCCTCAATGCGCATATAGTTCGTTGTATTGTGGAAGATGAGATTCTCTCGATTCTTATGGATGTCGCGGGTTACGGTATGCGCAGCTTGACGTTTCCACTCCACATCCCTACCAAGTCTCTCGTTATTAAAAGTGATGCGGGCGACATGACGCGCACTCCCCCTCCGAGAGACACCTTGAAATCTGATACGCAAAGTACCGAGGCGATCAATTTGGGGCCGCGGTATTGCCCCCGGAAGGTCTTGAGGTCTTATAGGAAAATCTTTTCCTCGCGTTCCAATGTCCCCGCCGCGGAAGGCAACCCCGAAATAGTGATCCGCCAGTTCAGACTTAACATCTCTGCCATCTAAGGGATCATGATGCCTATTCTCCTCAAAGCGAACACGCGTTAAAAAGGCTTTCGGCGATACTAAGTTTGGTGTTTTCGGTGTTCCGTCCCGTTCCGTTACACGGGATGATTCAAGACCCGCAGCCGGTTCGCCGCGTAAACCGAAACGGAGCCAGTAGACGTTTTCATCGGTAAATTTGTTGTCTGATAATGCCCGACCATAAAAGACAATCTGCTCGCCAGGGTCAAGTGTATTGTTCTCGTTTTCATCGAAAATATAGACACCTTGCCTCCTACCACTGCTCTCCAATCGAAGTGTATCAAGGTCTATAGTCTCTGGTTCGATGCCGGTATGCGCCTTAATGTTGTTATAGGTAATACGATACATATCTGTCTTAATGACAGGGATTTTAAAACGGCGTGTGCTCGCATTGATTAACGACGGTGCCCCCGGAACGTGATTTCCATCCGTAATACCGTAAGGACCCCGGTGTTGTTTTCGCCACAGCTTTGACTGCTCGTAGTTACGCAATGTGCCTTGGAACAGGTTCTCAAAAGCCCGCGGTGCTTCTCGAAAAGTGAACGGAGCCGTAGGAGCAAGATTTCCGCCAACAACCGCACCCGGGAAGTGCACTCGGAACGTCACAGACGGAAATATTTTTAATTGCTGCGTCGCCTGATTGTATTGCACCGGGTTAATCTGCAAACTGCCGATGCGCTGATCTCGTACTAAACCTCCAGGGATAACCTCTACAAGTTGTGTCGGATAGAACTTGGTGGAAACCCGAGAGGTACCATCGGAAGCCAGCGTAGGAAAAACCGGATCATCAGGCGTGATACCCACATTTTCGATTGTCCTCACCTCCGAACGCGCTTGAATGATGGTTACAACCGGCGTTCCCACGACAGGGATTCCAATGCGCTGCGTGTAAATCGGCAGACGGGGTTTGCCTACGTCAAGCGTCCGATCCGCGCCTGCAAAACGAATATCAGTTTCCACACCTCCGGATTCACCGTCCGTAGCGGAAGTCTGTGTCGTTATCTTAAGTTCTGGCAGGGTGAAACGTGCTGTGAGAGTATCCGCTGTGGTCGCAAGAATTTGGAGCGGTGGTGCTGCATCCCCAGTAACGCGCTGAGAACCCGACTGTGTCTGACCTACAGCAACCAGCATCGGAACGGTTGAAAGTGTAAGGACTATGGCTAAAAAAATAAATGTCTTTTTCATAGGGTTGTAAGTTGTTGGTTAAGAGATGTGTTGCGGCGATTACCAATTCTATTACTGCCACAAGGGATTAACTTATAACCTCTTAACTTATAGACCGCAGCAAAAACGGTCCGCCTCCGCTGGCAAGCTTTTTTAACTTTGTTGCTTTACAATGTTTTTTTAATTTTAAAATCTACAGAATCGTTATAAGTTATAAGTAAAGAGTCCTTTGGATCTTCCTAACTCTTCTTAACCAACCACTTATAACCAACTACTTATAACCCTTGACGCTGATCGCTAATTCGCGAGTTGCGAGGCGCAATTGAGTGCTGCAACAAGGCTACCCTCGCTCGCGATACCTTTACCGGCTATGTCAAACGCGGTGCCGTGGTCTACACTGGTGCGGATTATCGGTAACCCTAAGGTGACATTTACAAGTTTCCCAAAGCCGAGAAGTTTTATCGGAATATTACCTTGGTCGTGATACATAGCGATAACAGCGTGCCACTTCCCTTGATTTGCTTTGACAAAAAGCGCATCGGCGGGCAGAGGACCGTCTATCGTACCCATCTGTGTCTGTCCTTGGGCAATAGCTGGACGGATAAAATGTACCTCCTCTTCTCCGAACATACCATCTTCACCGGCGTGGGGGTTCAGCCCCGCAACAACCAATCGAGGCTCAGAAATGCCACAGCGGATTAACACCTGTTGCGTGATCCGGATGACATTTACGATTCTTGAAATAGAAAGGTGTTTCGGAACGTCAGCCAACGCGATATGGTCTGTTACGAACGAGACTGCTGGGAGGACTGATGGCTGATGGCTATCCAATGCTTCAGGTGTGCAGAGCATCATCACAACATCAGGGGTGTTAGTGAATGCAGCAAGCATTTCTGTGTGTCCTGAGTAAGGGATCCCCGCGCGATTTATGGCTGCTTTGCATATTGGAGCAGTCGTGATCGCATCAAGTTCACCGCGCATCGCCAGTTGTGCACCGACCTCAATCGCTTTAACAGCAGCAGCGCCAGCACGCACATCTATAGTGCCACGACAAATCTCCTCAGGCGATATTGAAGAGATAGCAAGTACATCAATTATCCCATGCGTCGCGCTGGCTTGCATCGGGGTCTTGATGATATTAAATTTTGACGGAGATGCACCGGGGGATATGAGTTGACAAGCATTCTGAAGAATAGCAGGACTCCCGATGACAATCGGTTGGCACATTGAATATACGCTTTTGTGCGCAAGTGCCTTAATAATGATCTCAGGACCGATGCCAGCTGCATCCCCCATCGTTAGCCCAATCTTGGGTCTATTTATGGTGTGCTGCGTTTTGGCACTCGGTTCTCGGTTAGAATGACTTTCGGCTTTCGGCTTTCGGCTATCAGCAAAGAGTCGATCTGATTTATCAAGTCCCTCTCTTAACTGACGGCTGACAACTGACGGCTGATGGCTGATATCGCGAGTCATTGCAATTTTTTCTCCCTTAATCGAAGCAGATGGTGCCTCGATCAAGAGATGGAGGCTACAGGTTTACTTGGCGGTAGAGTGTTGTAGCACGCGCGCGCGAGACGTTCCCAGACGGTAGTTCAACAACCTCGTATTCAGACTCAGGCACGTCTTCAATGCTGATCGGATGCCCTTCTCCAGTAGCGGGCAGGGGCCCCGGCATACGAATTATATCACCGACAGAAAGCGTCTTGCCGGCTTTCGCAACGTGTCCGTTGACGCTCACTGCGCCTTTGCTACAGAGGGTATTAGCAATCGTCCGCCGTTTTACAAGACGGCTGATCTGCAGAAATTTATCTAACCGCATTTTTTAATAGTTGTCAGTTATCGGTTTTCGGTTCTCGGTTAAAGAGGTCCATTGTGGCAGTAATAATTAACTGAACTACCACAAGAGATTAACTGATAACCATCCTACACAGACGGTTGGGAAACGACTGGCATTTCTACAGGCACTTCGGGGTCCACAACAGGTTCCGTCAGTGCCAATTCCAGGACCTCCATCATATCATTGACTTTATGAAAACGAATCCGTTCTCGAATTTCTGTAGGTATGTCAACTTCATCTTTCTCGTTGTCCACGGGAATGATGATGTCAAAGATGCCGTTTCGATACGCAGCGAGGGCTTTCTCTTTTAAACCACCAATCGGCAGCACTCTACCGCGGAGCGTAATTTCGCCAGTCATAGCGATATCTTTGCGGACTGACTTACCTGTGAACGCCGAAAGGATCGCCGTAGCGACGGTAATTCCAGCCGAGGGACCGTCTTTCGGGACCGCGCCCTCTGGAATGTGGATATGAATATCCTGCTGCTCCAGCTGCTTGTCAAGCAATCCGAAAAATTCAGCGCGGGAACGGATATAGGCGACAGCCGTCTGGACAGACTCACGCATCACTTCCTGAAGCTGCCCGGTCATACTCAGTTTGCCTTCTCCCTGCATCGTCGTTGCTTCGACGGAGACAATATCCCCGCCAATCTGTGTCCATACCATTCCTGTAGCAACACCGACTTCATCGCGTTCTTCGGCTTTTGTACGCGTCCACTTAGCAGGTCCGAGATAATCGCTCAAATTGGTGGGTGTTATTTCAAGGTTGAGATCCGGTGTATCTTCGGTAACGATCTCTCTGGCGACCTTTCGCATGACAGTTGTGAGGGTGCGTTCGAGGTTTCGGACCCCGGCTTCGCGGGTATACTTATGTATCATCTCGTAGATGGCTTCGTCTGTGAAGGTGATATTATCATCTGAAAGCCCGTGACGTTCAAGCTGCTTCGGGATGAGTCCATTCGGTGTAAAAGTCGCGATGTTGTGCTTCTCGAAATCGGTATAACCCGGTAATTCAATGATTTCCATCCGGTCCTGGAGTGCGGCCGGAATGGTAACACGCGTGTTCGCGGTCGTGATGAACATTACATCGGAGAGATCGAAAGCAATATCCATATAATGGTCACGGAAGGTCGAATTCTGTTCCGGATCCAGAACTTCAAGAAGCGCAGATGCTGGATCGCCTCGGAAATCCGCACTCAGTTTATCTATCTCATCAAGTAAGAAAAGCGGGTTTTTCGACTTCACATCACGGAGACCTTGAATGATACGTCCCGGAATAGCACCGATATAGGTGCGTCTGTGACCGCGGATCTCCGCTTCATCTCGAACACCGCCGAGGGACATCCTGACAAACTTCCGACCCGTCGCGCGGGCAATGGATTTACCGAGCGAGGTTTTGCCAACCCCCGGCGGACCAACAAGGCAGACTATAGGTCCTTTAAGGTGTTTCACGAGTTGTAAGACGGCAAGGTATTCAAGCACATTCTCTTTCGGTTTCTCCAACCCGTAGTGATCTTCATCAAGTATACGTTGCGCTTCGGGAAGTTGAAGCTGGTGTTCAGTCCTCTCTTTCCAAGGTAGCGCAAGTATCCAGTCAACATAAGTACGGATGACACCAGATTCGGCGGATTGCGGCGGTATCTGGGCGAGTCGGTCAAGTTCCTTAAGGGCTTTCTCCTCTGCTTCTTCGGACATGCCAGCGTTTTTCACCTGTTCCCGAAGTTCATCGACTTCAGCGATGTCATCCCTGCCGAGTTCCTTTTGAATGACCTTCATCTGTTCCTGAAGGTAGAATTCTCGATGGGTCTTCTGGACGGATTCCCGGACCTGATTGTGAATGTCATCTCGGAGTTCATTCCGCTCAAGTGCCTCGTTCAAAAACTGTATGATGAGTTGTAAACGTTTAATGGGGTTGAATTCCTCAATAACATTTTGGCGTTCTGGTGCTGTAAGGTCGAGAAATCCAGCGATCGTATCCGCAAGAGGTCCCGGTTCTTCTTGCTCTTTAATAAGCGGCTTAACCTCTTCCAAGGTTAAAACATGCGGTTGTGAGCTACGCGACTGCTCTTTCTGCCTTGTTTTCGCGTAGTCATTGAAAAGCTTCTTAGTCTCTTTGACGAGAGATTCAGCAGCGTTTGATAACCCGATCTCCTCATGGACAATTTGCACCTCTGCTTGCAAGAAATCAGCGGTTTTCGTATAGCCGAGAACAATCGCACGCTGTTCTGCAGCAACAGCGATACGGATAGTACCGTCACCAGGTTCGTAAGATTCAATGATATTTGCGACAGCACCGATCGTGTGGAGATGCTCAGGAGCGACATCTGCTCCCTCTTCCAACTCCACTTTTTGGTGGAGGAGGAGTATCCGCCTATTCGCGCGGAGGGCAGCACGCGTCGCCTTGATCCCCATCTTACGCGCGGCAACTAAGAAAGATCTCGTCTTCGGAAAAGGAGAATACTTATCGAAATCCGAGGGTAAATCAATAACCGGCAAACTTAAGGTTCCATGTTCTTTCGCTGCTGTCGGATCCATATTTTTTTTAATGGCTATCAGCAGTCAGCATGCTTCGCAGTGAGAACAGTCAGTAAAAGAGGGGTTTGGTTACGCTAAAACCTCTTTGCTGATGGTTTCCGATGGCTGATGGCTGATGGCTATTTCCTCATAGTAACAAACTGCTCATCCACAAAACTGTGCCTAAGCAGTTTTAAGTTCTTCGGATTTTGTGTAAGTGAGTTGTGGTGGTTCACTGTTGCGCACAGAATCTTCGGTGATATGACATGCTTCAACATCGTTAAGTGATGGGAGACGATAGAGGGTATCAAGCATAATTTTTTCAAAAACCGCTCTTAACCCCCGCGCACCCGTTTCACGTTCAATGACTTCATCCGCAATAGCGGTTAATGCTCCATCAGTTACATGGAATTGCACACCTTCATACGCCAAAAGATGCCGATACTGTTTGACAAGCGCGTTCTTCGGCTCCGTAAGGATACGAATCAACGCCGGCGAGTCCAATTCATGGAGTGTAGTAACAACCGGAAGTCGCCCAATCAACTCTGGTATAAATCCGTATTTAATCAGATCTTTTGGTGTTGCCTGGGCAAGAATTTCATGAATTTTGGTCTCGCTTTTCGGTTGGATAGGCGAACCGAAGCCGATACTCTGTTTTCCGAGTCTATCCTTAATGGCTTTATCTAAGCCGATAAAGGTCCCACCGCAGATAAACAATACTTTTTTAGTATTTACCGCTATCATCTCTTGATGCGGATGCTTCCGACCGCCACGCGGTGGTACATTCGCGGTTGTCCCTTCCAGAATCTTGAGTAATGCTTGCTGAACGCCCTCGCCGGATACATCGCGGGTAATCGATGGATTCTCGGATTTTCGCGTAATCTTATCAATTTCGTCAATATAAATGATACCAGTTTCAGCGCGGGCGACATCACCATCCGCCGCTTGAACCAGTTTCAATATGATATTCTCAACATCCTCACCCACGTAACCCGCTTCGGTCAAAGTTGTCGCATCGGTGATAGCAAATGGCACATCTAACACCCTTGCGAGCGTTTGCGCGAGAAGCGTTTTCCCAGTACCGGTCGGGCCGATGAGCAAGATGTTGCTCTTGTCTAATTCAACATCATCAGTTGTATCGCTGTGGTGTAAGCGTTTATAATGCGTGTAAACTGCAACGGATAATGTCTTTTTAGCATGTTCTTGATCTATCACGTATTCATCAAGTTTTGCTTTAATTTCTTCAGGGGACGGAGGTTCGGTGAGCGCGGCTTGTTCGTTTTTTGGTTCGGCGTTCGTTGGGTTAGCAGTATTGGTTTCGGCACGTTCGCGAGCGCCACGTCCGCGCGCCGCTACAGGGTCTCCTTGTTCCTCTCCAAGCTTGTGTTGCGCGTGCGGCCCCTCCGCTTCGTTGAAATCCGCCATGGATAAATCAAAACTACCATCTGGCTTACGAGCGAGAATATCGTTACAGAGATCAATACACTCGGCAAGACATCTTTCACAGATATCCGCCTCAAGGCCATTAAAGAGTCTTTCGACGTGGGTATTATCGCGCCTACAAAACGCACATGAAGCGGCGTCCGATGTGGATGCTGATAGGCGGACAATACATTCAACACAGATATTGGCGTCCCTGCCCTGAAGGAGTCGGAGGCGGACTTGTGTACTGTCCTGTTGACAGAAAGAACAAGACACTTCACGATGGGCAGATTGTGACATTGAGGTTCTCCTTTGTTAATGGTCATCAGTTGTCGGTTCGGTTTTTCTGCGAAAACCGTTTCAGTTTGCCTCGCAGTGAGAGTTAAGAGGGAAACTTGATATATAAAGTCTTTCTCTTAACCAACAACCGACAACTATTCTCTCTCTGTAGCGCGCTGTGCAACAACATGATCAACGAGACCGTATTCAAGGGCTTGATCAGCAGTCATATAAAAATCGCGGTCGGCATCCACAGCGATCTTGTCAACGTCTTGACCGGTATGGTCGGCTAAAATTGCGTAAAGCCGATCCCGCTCCTGTAAGATTTCTTTGGCATGAATGCTAATATCAGAGGCTTGACCACCGATCCCGCGCGCCATCGGTTGGTGAATCAGTGCTTTCGCGTGTGGCAACGCATAGCGTTTGCCGGGGGCACCTGCAGCGAGCAAAATAGCACCCATGCTATACGCCCTACCTAAACACCAAGTCTGCACGTCTGCTTTAATATATTGCATTGTATCGTAAATTGCCAAACCGGCCGAAACAGAGCCACCGGGCGTATTAATATAGAGAACAATATCTGCATCTGGGTCTTTCCCTTCAAGGAAAAGCATCTGTGCAGTTACGATGTTCGCAAGCACATCATCATCAATCGGTGTTCCGATCATGATAATCCGGTCTTCAAGCAAGCGAGAATAAATATCGTATGAGCGTTCGCCTCGGCTGGTTTGTTCAACAACGATAGGTACAAGATTCATTTTTTAATTTACCTTGCGGCGGGCTCAAGCGGCTTGGTACTTGAACATTTCTCGTCACAGAGCCGCCTCT
>CAZQIP010000278.1:0-12615 GCA_964593655.1 uncultured bacterium
GTTACTGGGAAGGGGCACCGGACTTCGCCAATAAATCACCGATATTTTTTTGTGACCGTCTCGATTGAAGTCCAAACGATGTCCAACAGACTATCTAACGCTGAAATCGTGATTTGCAAGGGGGGCATCAGGACAATCGTATTCACAAGAGGCCGGAGCATCGCTCCATGTGCAAGTGCCTCTTTGCAAACCCGAATACCCAACTTCTCCTCAAATGGATAAGGCGTGGGTATGTCCGGGTTTCTCATGAGTTCTACACCGGCGGCGAGACCGCACACGCGGACATCACCGACGTGTGGCAGTCTATAAAATTCTTGAAGCCGGTTTTTGAAATGTTCAATGGTCGGTTGAAGTTGAGATAAGAGGTTCTCACGCTCGAAAATAGCGATGTTTTCTAATGCCACAGCGCATGCTAACGGGTTGCCAGTAAAGGTGTGACCATGGAAAAAGGTCTTAAGGTCTCTATATTCGCCGAGAAAAGCGTTGTAGAGGGTGTCAGTCGTTAGTGTCGCAGCGAGAGGAAGATAACCTGCAGCGAGCCCCTTTGCCGTGCATAGGATGTCGGGTGTAATGTTTTCATGTTCGCATGCCCACATTTTGCCCGTGCGTCCGAATCCAGTCATCACTTCATCGACAATGAGGAGTGTTTCCGATCGCTTTGCTAATACGGCAAGTGCTTTCAAAAAACCTTTCGGGGCAACCAGCATCCCACCCGCGCCCTGAATGAGCGGTTCCAGAATGATACCAGCAACCCGTCCAGCATTTTCAGAGAGCGCGGCTTCTACTGCACGAAGCCAACGCGTTTTCACACCAGTATTGTTGCCCGACGTATCTGTATAGCCAACGGAACGATAGGTTTCAGGAACGGACACACGGACACCTTTGAAAAGGAGGGAATCAAAGGTGGTGTGGAAACTATCAATCCCACCGACACTCATAGCACCTATCGTGTCCCCGTGATAAGCATTATCGAAATGGATAAACAGTTTCCGTTGCGGTTCTCCCTTATGTTGCCAGTACTGATACGCCATCTTCAAGGCGATTTCGACAGCGGTTGAACCGTTATCGGAGTAAAATACCTTGTTCAGTCCTGCTGGCGTGATTTCCACCAGTTTTTGTGCCAGTTGAATCGCGGGGATATTGCTGTACCCAAGCAGCGTGGTGTGTGCAATTTTATCCAACTGTGTCTTGAGTGCTGTGTTCAATTCGGGGCGATTGTGCCCGTGAACGTTTGTCCACATAGAAGCCGTGCCATCAATGTAACGATTTCCGGCAGTGTCTATAAGGTAGCACCCCTCACCGCGTTCAATGATGACAACATCCTCTGTGAGCCAATCTTGCATCTGCGTGAATGGATGCCAGAGGTAACGCTTATCCCATGCAACAAGCGTCTCTTTATCCAACATGCGGCTTCCCCATAATTCTTCCGGATGTTATACCATTTCTAAAGGTTTATATCGCATTAACCGCTCCATCTACCCAGGCCCGGTAGGTGCGGTTTCCTAACCGCACCGGGCATAACTAAAAACAGCGGACCCTTTTAATGAGGAATCGTCAATTAGAATTGGTATTAGTCATGACACAACAATTGAAACCTACCCTTTGAGTTTCGCGTAATGGACAGGTGGTTCCAAATCCAGTTGATCATAAGTACCTGTTTTTGGCACAATAATTTCAAGGACTCTATTCCGATAATGTGTGTGGAAATCCTCCGGTTGTGCTTGAATCGGAAACATGCTTGTAAAGCCGTTGGGGAACGAGCTCGTCCGTCCAACAACATTTTCAAACCTCGGATCCTCCATTTGCCCTGTTTTCGGGTCTATAGGGAGCTGCGTCTGAACCGTCACAGTCGTTTCCGGTGTCGGTGTAGTCTCTATAGCACATGGCGAACTTAGACAGACTTCATAGTCATAGTGCGGCATTCTATCAGGAAGATCGAACGTTTTCTTCGCCGCAGAATTGGGGACCCATCGCGGGAACTCGATCTCAATCCGGTAATAATCTGCCATTTCTGAGACTTGATTCACCATTCCGTAACGACGGTACCGTTCTTTTATATCGTCGGCGTAAATTGCACCGTCCACATCTACTGCGCCAGGGACCGTTGTCCGTTGTGCTGGAAGCGTGGTAACCAGAGCAGAACGCGCACCGATGAGCAGCGGTGTCGCAACGAGTGACATAATCCAACCGTAGAACGCCGCACCGTAACGCGGTTGTTCGGATGTTGAACTGAATTCGTCTTTAAACCGATAGATACCTTCAGTGATCGCGATAACTATCCCCAAAAAGATCATCAAGTTGCCTTTACTGGAGAAAAGGTCGGGAGTTTGTCCTTGAAATCCGATGAAGAAAAGAATAAGTGGATAGA
This sequence comes from uncultured bacterium, assembly GCA_964593655.1. Taxonomy (GTDB): domain Bacteria; phylum Poribacteria; class WGA-4E; order WGA-4E; family WGA-3G; genus WGA-3G. The sequence continues at coordinate 2,369 of CAZQIP010000278.1, forward strand.
GTGTTAGGTTAATGAGGCTGTTGATGCCTGTAGATACAGCGGCACTAAAGACACGCGAATTTCCCGCCATCTCCTCAAGCCGCGTTTTAAAATTCGCTGAGAACGCGCCGAGGATGGGTTGTCCGAGCATTGCTAACACATTGAACGGCGCGCGGAGTCTTGTATCCGGTACTTCTGGTATTTGTACAAATTCTTCCGGAATCCCTTGTTGTTTTCCTTGTTTGGTTTTTCCTGCTTCGTCGTCTCCGCTATCTGCAGCTTCAGGTCTAACGAAGGTTTCAAAAAATTTACTATTTACTTCAATATACGATTCCCACTGGCTCGGAACATCACTTTGCATGAAAATAGCTTCAACAGGACATGCAGGCACGCACGCTGCACAGTCAATACACACGTCTGGGTCAATATAAAGCTGCTTTTCGCCCTCGGTGGTGTGTATGCAGTCCACTGGGCAGACATCAACGCATGCGGTGTCCATTACATCAACGCACGGTTCACAAATTATGTAAGCCATATTTCCCTCCTTTTTGTTGACATCTAATTATTAAGTATACCACAATCGGACACCAATGGCAAGCAAATATTCCTGTTTTCTTAGTTTGACAAATAGGGGAATCGTGCCTATAATAATGTGACGACCAAGATGTATAAGGGAAATCAGATGTTTAAAGAACCCGAAGATTTTATCGTTGAAGAACTACCGCTTTATGAACCCTCTGGAACAGGGACACATACCTATTTTGCGATTCGGAAACGGAATCTTAGCACTATGGAGGCTATTAACCGAATCGCACAAGCACTACAGGTACCTACACGAGATTTCGGGTATGCCGGCTTAAAAGATAAGAACGCAATCACAACACAGGTGTTGTCCGTTGAAGACATAGCACCGGAACGGATTTTGAAGATTGAGCAACCGGCTATTGAGGTGTTATGGGCGGAACGGCACACACATAAATTACGGGTGGGACACCTTCGCGGCAACCGTTTTGAACTAATCCTGCACGATATTTCTCACGATGCAGTGTCTCTTGTTGAAACGGTGATGGAGAGATTGGTAATTAAAGGCGTACCGAATCGATTTGGCGGACAGCGATTTGGGAGTAAAAACGATTCACACCTGATCGGCAAAGCACTCCTGAAAGCGGAATGGGAAACGGTCGTACGTTATATGCTTGCAGATGATGCCCCGCAAGTAGACAGGGTCGCACGCCGTATGCAAGCGGAACTGGCACGGAAATCTATTGAAAAAGTGGTGACTTCTATTCCGTATCGGTTGCGCAAGTTGTACTTATCAGCCTATCAAGCATATCTTTTTAACACTGTTTTGGAGAGACGAATGCCGCATTTAGGCAAGTTTCTTGCGGGAGACGTTGCTGTGAAACATAGCAACGGCGCGCCTTTTCTCGTTGGGGACCCGACGGTTGAACAGCCACGCGCAAATGCGTTTGAGATTAGTCCTTCGGGACCAATCTTCGGGTACAAAATGCGGATGCCGACTGGAGATGTGTTTACGCTGGAGACATCGATCCTCGCAGACGAAGGGGTGCGTCTTGAAGAATTTCGTAAGGTTGTGGGGATTCGGTTACCCGGAACGCGTAGACCCCTACGGATGCCGATACAACTCCATGAGGTATCTGCAGTTGATAGCGGCACCGGGATATGCCTCGGTTTTACGCTCCCCGCGGGTGGATATGCAACGGTGGTGGTGGAAGAACTCTTGGCAGATATACAGCCTTCCAAGGAAGCTTAGCTTTTGTTGTTTACGCTTCCTGTGCCGTTTGTTTAGATTTCCGGTATCTGTAATACGTCCACGCCCCGGATGCCAGGAGCACTACCAGCAACACAATGAGACCAATATTGAGAAGATAGCGACCACGATTGAACTGCCACAACCGTTGATTTGCTAATTCGGCGGCAGGCGTTCCTTTTTCTGCTTTTGTTTTTATCTCTTCCCAATACTTTTTTGCAAGCGCAGGTTGATTCAGCTGCTCCGCAAGTTTCGCAGTCACCACCAGATAGGCAACATCTTGAACGTCTTGCTTCTCTAACGCGTCGGCGAAGGAACTGAGAAGTAAGACTGTTAAATCTTGAGACATTTGTGGGAAATTTGTCGTGCGTTCAATCCCGTTCTGAAAAGCGGTGACGGCACCTTGATGATTATCCCGGTCAAATTCAATTTGCGCGATCTCGAACCAACTCCTCTTGATGAGCTGGATCGATTGTGTTATATCGCTATAACCGTCAAATGTGAAAGTTGCTGAACCGTAATTCTGGTTACCCTGCTTCGCGTAGAGTGAATATGTTTCGCCGCCTGTTAGTAAATCTGGGTCTTTCCAATCGTCAAAACGAAACATTCCGTCAGCCGCCACGGTCTGTTGATATGCTGTTCCATCGATCCAAACCAGAGCGTCGGCAGCCGACGCACCAGCGACACCTTTGACGCTACCATGAACGGCAATAGGATCAAGTGCCCAACCGATGTCGACGGACTCTCCAAGCATCAACTGCAATTCCGCAGTTTTAGCTGGGGGAGTGATGTACCCGACTTTCTTTACGGATACTATAGAAGTACCTTGTTGTAGATCCTCTGTGATGAGTTTCGGTGTATTGCCGATTTCTACATCGTTGATGAAAATTTGCGCACCCGCGGGAAATGTTGTGATCTTAATCGCAGGACTCAGTTTAAGCAGTGCTGCTTCAACATCACCTGTTGGTGCAAGAATCGCATCCAAGAACTCGGAATTTGCTCGCAACAACTCATGAACTTCAATGATGCTCAGCTGCCGATTATCGTCTGAATCCGTTGTATCTGCGGCGAGCGCATCGTGAAGTTTCTGAAGGAGTACAGTGTGCGCTGCTTTTTCTGCGGGTTGAATCACATTCAGCGCAGCTGTACCGAGGGTCTCGCGGTTGCCATAGTAAGCACTTAAGTTTGTATCCTGTGTGTAACCATCGACAATGACAACCGTGCGTTCTCTCTCACGCTCTCTAAACCATCCGTTAAGTGTCGAATCTTCGATCCCATCTGCATCTCCGTCGGTTATCAAACGCATCGAGGGCAAACCTCTCGGTTTAGTGACCATCCCGTGGAATAGAAAAACCAAAGTGTCCTGCGCCTGCATCTGTCGTCCGATTTCTTGGAGGAGGGCATGGATCTCGTCCGTTGTCGCATTCTCGCCTTCAACATGATAGATTTGCTCACTTGGCACCTTGCCTCGTGATGTTAGGAGGTCGGTGAGTGAATTCAGTTGCTCATGTGCCCGGGCATCCGGCGTTGCGTCTACAAGCAGCCAGTATGTGCCGGAATCAACCGAGAACGCAGGCATCGTGACGATAACGCATATAATACAGATAAGGGTGGATGTGAAAATGGAACTCCGCTGTGGCATGTTTCTATCCGTGAATTAACCTTCAAATCTTTTTATTTAACACAGTAGTTTAGCAAAAATCCCAAGCAATTGCAAGAAAAAGAACAAGTTTGGGGGGTAAAATGTCTAAACTTTTAATCAAGCATTGCGTCAAAATAAATAAATGAAGTCTTTTTGATGTTGCTTGCAAATTAAAACTTGCTTTTAGAAAATTAAAGTCGCTGTCTCACATTTAAGGGTGCTGGAAGTTAGGACTGGCACCAGATCGAATTCAAGAGACTGGCATTGACGCTGTAATCCATATAATAATGCGGTTTTGGTGAACCTTACAACTTCCCAAGACTGACTGAAAGTGTTGAACCAGCGCAGGGCGTATGCTTCAAAAGCATGCCCATAAGCGTCGGAATGGACAAGGAGATGTTAATGATTCACGGGAAATTAAAATTATCTGTTTTATCAAGACTCGCAGCGTTCCAAGGGGGCCTGCGGGCTGGTTTCCAAAATATGCTTGTGAAAACCATTCTTATCCTTCAGTTTGCAGTAGTTCTTTGTGTGGGCGCACAAGAACCTGTCGCCGAAGTTGACTTATCGCAACCTTTAACCCTTGAACAGTGTATCCAGATAGGTTTAGAAAAATCAACGAGTATGCGAAATGCGCGCCTGAATCTCGCGATGCAAGAACTTCGGGTAAAAAATGCGCGCTCCGGATATTTCCCACAAATTTTTGCAAACGGCAACTACGATTTTTCGGATCGCCTTGACTTTGGATTTGAACCTGAAAACTACAATTTAGGACTCCGTGGGGTGTATACACTTTGGGATAACGGGCAGCGAGAAGGCAGTTTCGCCCAAGCAAAAGAGAGCCTGACTGCTACTGTTAGCCGCAATGAAAGGACTAAACAAGACATAATCCTTGATATTACAGTCGCTTATTACGATGTTCTTAAAAGGCAGGAACTCGTCAAAGTTAGCGAACAAATTCTCGAAAGATCGCAAGAGAACACACAACGCACAAGGGATTTCGAGGAAGCAGGCACCCTGATACCCGCAGATATCGCTACCGCCGAGGTCCGAGAAGCAAATGATCAGTTATCACTCATTAACAATATAAATTCACTGCAAATCGCGCAGGCAACGCTACCCCGTCTCCTCGGATTGGATCCTGGTCAGTTACTTATGGTCTCTGTTGATGAATCCTATCAACTATACCAAGACCGCGGAACGATTGAACGGATAGGGATGCCGATTGAAGAGGCGGTTCAGATCGCTCTTGACAACCGTCCTGAGTTTGAAGAGCGGCAAGCCCAAATCAGATCACAAGAGTGGAGCCTGACCCTGGCGCGGTTGCAGCGCTGGCCTCGTTTAAACGCAGATGTTGACTACAACGTGAATCTTGATGACTACCTCCGTGAGCGTCAGAACTTCTCTGATTTCCGGTCTTGGAGTGCCGGTGTATCTCTGAATTTCACGCTCTTTGATGGCGGTGTTTTGGGAAATCGTGTTAAAGAGATACGGATGCAGTTAGAACAATCGCGTGAAAATGTCAGTGATTTAGAACGAAGTGTTGCCCTTGCTGTACGGCAAGCCTACCTGACGCTCGAACGCAGTGAACTCGTCGTTGACATCTCGAAAAAACAGGTGCTCAATGCGCAATTGAGTTTGGAGGTCATTCAAGGGCGTTTTGATGTCGGCAAGGCTATTCTGCTTGAAGTGCTTGATGCCCAGACGAGCTATGCCCAAGCGTTGACAAACGAAGTCAATGCGTTCTACGACTACAAAATCGCACAAATCCGTCTACAAGACGCTATGGGGGTCCTACAGTAGCATGAAGAATCGGAAAAAGTGGATCATCATCGGGATAGTTGCTCTGGTCGTTATTGCTGTTGGGGCGATCGGTGCTACTCGGATGAACTTTGGTGAAAAGGAGAAGGAGGGCGAAGCCAAACAAGAAGTCGTCCGCCGCGGCGAATTCCTTGTACGCGTACGTGAATCTGGGACCTTACGTTCCTTTATAGAGGTCGATGTCCGATCAAACGTGGAAGGCGAGATCGTTAAAATCCACGTTGTTGAGGGACAAAAAGTTGAGATCGACCAACCGCTCCTTCGCATTGATGAAAAACAAATTTTGGAGCAGAAGAAGCAGGCGGAGGCGAACTTTAACGCACGCCAGGCTGAGCTTGAGCGAGCACGCCTCAGAATTAAGATTACTGAAAAACAGCAGGAGAGTAGTCTCGCACAAGCGGAAAATTCTGTTTTAAAGGCACAAGCGACTTTGGATTCGTTCGTCGCAAATACACAGCAGCGGATTACAGAGGCTGAGACCTTAGTCGCAACGACAAAGAACTCACTTGATCAAGATAATATCGCCTTGAAGCAGGCGGAAATTTCGTTGGGACAAGCAAAATTAACCCTTGAACGCGCAGAGTCTGCTGTTGAATCCGCTAAAATCTCGTACGAGACGACACAGTCCGAGCATGAGCGTAACAAAAAACTTTATGATAAGGAGCTCATCTCGAAAAAGGCGTTGGAGGACTCTCAGAGACAACTTATTGTCGCTAAGTCACAGTACGATACTGCGCTTAAAGAGGTAGAGTCACAAAAGGAAACCATAAAATCCCAAGAAGAGAACCTTAACACTCGAAACAAAGCCATAGAGAACCGAGAATCGACGCTTGCCCTAAATAAACAGAACGTTGAGACGCTTAAAGACTCCCTAAAAGCGCAGCAGAAGCAGTACGAAGCCGAACTGGAAGATTCACAAACTCGACTCCAACAGATAGTAGAGACAACAGAAGAAGAAAAGGAGTTGACGATACATTCAGAGGTAAGCGCGCAAGCGAGTCTCCTCCAAGCGGAAAGTCAACTCAAATCTCAGCAAGAGCGGCACGACTGGACAACAGTCACGGCTCCGATGGCTGGCACGATTACGCGTTTGATTGTAGAGGAAGGTGAAATTATCACCTCCGGGCGTTCCGCGTTTTCACGGGGTGAGGCGATCATGCGTATCGCTGACCTCGACCAAATGATTGTTAGGACACAAATTAACCAAGTGGAGATCGGGAAAATAGAGGTCGGGCAACGCGCCGAAATTACTGTTGATAGTTATCCCGGTCGTGTCTTTCCGGGTAGCGTGAGCGAGATTTCACCAAGTGCGACACAGCGCGGTCCCGGAAATCAGAGTTCCGTCATTACTTTTGAGGTCGATGTAGAAGTTATCGGTTCGCCACCTGAATTGCTGCCCGGTATGTCTGCAGATGTTGATATCATTGTGTTTCAAGAATCAGATATCCTACAACTACCGATTCCAGCGGTGCTCAGCCCGGAGGTTTTCACTGTTAAAGCGAACCTAAACGCTGCAGCTCTCGGGCAATTTCAGGAAGGTCAAGCACTCAAAATTCGGAACCTTATCGGAAGAGAATTCGCTGGAAAGGTCGGTAAAATTGACAGTGAAAAGGCGCGGGGCAACCTTGAAATTTTACTTGAAGGTCAGCAGAAAGGCTTACGCAAGGGCCCGACAAAGCTCGGGATTGTTATCTCCGACCAAAATGTCCTTCCCGATATAGAAGCCGAAGTGAGTAGTGAACGACAGTACTTTGTCAAGTTAGATACAGGTCAACCGAGTAAAAACAAAGCGGAAAAAGGCGTTAAAACCCACATTACAATCGGACGGCGCAACAACACACACTTTCAAATCACGGGCGGTTTGAAGGAAGGTGATCGCGTTTTTGTGCCTTCTATGCAGGAATTAACAAAGGGACAAATAGAGGACAAAGACAACGATGAGTAACAGAGACCGTATTGTTAGCGCAAGTTTACTAAGTTCTGTTTTTATTTTTTAAAATCTATACTAAGGAGAAATATCATGCTAATAGATGTACGAGATTTGACAAAAGTCTACCAAATGGGAGATGTACAGGTACACGCGCTGCGGGGCGTGAGTTTCACCATAACACAAGGTGAGTTCCTCGCTATTATGGGACCGTCGGGTTCCGGTAAATCAACGATGATGGATATTCTGGGGTGTCTCGCAACGCCAACATCGGGCGATTACTTCCTTGAAGGCGAGGAGGTGGGCAAACTTTCCGATAACCGCCTCGCCGACATTCGCAATAAGAAGATCGGTTTTGTTTTTCAATCGTTTAATCTGCTGCCTCGGACCAGTGCGCTTAACAATGTTGAATTACCGCTTATCTACTCCGGTTTGGGGAGAAAAGAGCGGAAACGGCGCGCATTTGAGTCCTTGGAAGCTGTCGGCTTAGCGGATCGCGTTGATCACAAGTCTACCGAGTTATCTGGTGGACAAATTCAACGTGTCGCAATCGCTCGGGCTTTAGTCAACAAACCCTCTATGATTTTTGCCGATGAACCGACAGGGAACTTGGACACGCGCTCCGGTGAAGAAATTATGGCGATCTTCAACAGGTTGAACGATGAAGGCAATACCATCATCATGGTGACACACGAAGCGGAAGTCGCTGAGCATGCAAAACGGGTACTCCACATCCGAGACGGTTTAATTGAACGAGATGTCAGACAGAATGGATATGAGGAAACTGCGGCTGACTGATAAGGGCGGATATGCCTGACAAACGTTTATGAACGAAGGGAACCGCAGACGAACTCCGTCCGACACAACTATGCACCACGTCAAAATTACGACGCCGTCGCGCTTACACTTTTCCCTGCTTGACTTAAATGGGGCATTGGGGCGGGTTGATGGTGGATTCGGGCTTGCCATTGCTGAACCTAATTTCCAAATCATCGCTGAGCGGGCAACACGTATTGATATTGCCACTTCTGTGTACCAGGACCGTGCTGTTGCTGTGCTCCAACGCTTTCAAAAAGCCTATCCGTTTCCCGGTATTAAGTTAACGTTTGAATCTGAAATCCCGATGCATTGTGGATTCGGGTCCGGAACCCAACTCGCACTTGGCATTGTCCAGGCTGTCAATGTGTTGTATCAACTTGGACTCGGGGTCCAAGAACTCGCCCAGGCTGTCGGGCGCGGGGGGACTTCAGGTATTGGGGTCGCAGCGTTTGATACTGGCGGGTTCATCGTAGATGGCGGGCACCGTTTTCCTGAAGAAAAAACTTCGTTCCTTCCCTCCTCTGCTGTTGCGGATATTCAACCACCCCCGATTTTACTCCGTTATCCATTTCCAGAATTGCCACTCTTGATTGTGATGCCGAATTGTTCGAGAATTTACGGCGATACAGAGGTAGAACTCTTTCGTACGCTGTGTCCACAACCGAAGTGGGTTGCGCAGAAACTCTCACACATCTTACTGCTCCAGGTACTTCCTGCCCTCATTGAAAATGATATGTTCAACTTTGGCAAAGCCTTAAACAATATTCAGACGTTTGGGTGGAAGCGCGTAGAAATTGAGGCACAAGGTTCTGAGCTTCAGTTAACGCTTGACTACTTGCGGGACAGTGATGCATTCGGGGCAGGCGTTAGTAGTTGGGGACCAGCGATTTGCGTGATAGCAGAAGATATTGGGAGGCTAAAACAAGAAACCGAGGCATTTCTGAAAACGCTACCGGAGGGTGGAACCTGCTTTATCACACAGGCGAACAACCTTGGCGCAAGCATCGGGTCAGGTTAAAAACAAAAACGAGCGGATGTTGTCAGCCGCCCGTTCGTGTTATCTATTCTTATCCTTTGCTTGGGGAATAATACGGATTTTCTCCAGAAGCGTGATCGGTTGTATCAACCACGTGCTTAATTTCAGGAAAGACTTCCTGAATCATCGCTTCAATGCCGTGTTTGAGCGTGACATTCGCCATGCCACACCCTTGGCACCCGCCACCCATGTGGATATAGATAGAATCCTCTTCAACATTCAGCAGTTCTATTTGTCCACCGTGTGCAGCGACAGCAGGGTTAATCCGTTCATCAATGAGTTCCTGAATCTGTTGTGCTTTCGGGTTATCCCAAGTCGGTGTGTTAGGGTTTTCGATGTTGAACCCACTTGAATTCAGGTCGTCAACATAGTCGATCACGGCACCTTGAAGATCCGGCGCGCTTTCGGCATCGACGAGGACATTAAAACTCTCACATTCAACAACAACGTCATCTGCTTCGGCTTCAGTCGCTAAACCGAGGCTGTATTGGAATGCCGTAGCAGTTCTGCCTTGGATGCCAATACGTAGACCTTCAACTTCAACTTCTTCGGCTTCTATCACTGCGTGAATCTTCTGTTGTGCGGCTGCTGTCACCTGAAGCAAAGGGGTTTCATTTCCCGTGAACTTCTTCAAGAAATTCTTCATAGGTGCCTTCCATGAGTAAGTGTTATGCGGCAGTTTTTCCTACCCAAGCCTGATCTGACTGAAATTCTCCCATTTCGTCATACAACACGCGCAATCGTTTAATTGCCTCAATCTCCAGTTGTCGAACCCGCTCCCGGGTGACCTCCAAGGCAACACCAATTTCGCGGAGCGTCTTACGTTCTCCGTCTTCGAGTCCAAAACGCATTTTGAGGACTGTCTGTTCTCGCTCTGGTAGCCTTTTCAGAAATTGGGCGATCAGATCTTCGTTAATCATTTCTGCAATAGGACCCTCTTCACCACTGGTCGTGGGGTCCTCGATTAAATCACCTAATGTCGCGGCGGAGCGTTCATCGCTAAGTTGTAAATCCATTGAAATCGCATCAGCGTTAAACGTTAAAATTTCCTCAACCTGTCTCAAGGACAGATCTAAAGCTTCCGCTATTTCGTCGCGTCGAGGTTCGCGTTGCAGCTTTTGGCATAAGGTCGCGTAGACAGCGTCAAACTTATTCATCTTCGCAACGACATAGGAAGGCAGGCGAATGGACCGAGAAAAATTATCAAGCGTACGCATAATCGCTTGTTTAATCCACCAGATCGCGTACGTAC
>CAZQIP010000279.1:0-37309 GCA_964593655.1 uncultured bacterium
AAAACCTCTTGGTAGGAGCGAGCTGTGCTCGCGATCCATAAGGATTACCGAAATATTTATTTAATCTTCATCCAACCGCACCGGATCCTCAACAAAAAGACGCGAAATCTGGTAATTCCTTAAAATTGAATGGCTCTGTAAGAAACTGAGGATTCTGTAGTAGAAAAAAGACGCCTTGTGGTATAATGAGGCAATTAAAATCTGTCTCAACCCTTATAACTGGAATGCGAGGTCCGCGTGCCTCACACCCCTCATTATCACGCAAGGAGTCCACCTATGAAAGTCACAAACGTTGAACGTGTACTTGTAGATGTCCCCTTTACCCCGCGTCAACAACAGATTACCACCCAAAGCGTCTCAACCGTTTACAACTGGTCGCTTCTGGAATTGTGCAAGGTTACCACGGATACCGGACACGTCGGTTGGGGCGAGACCGTCGTCCACTACACCTATTCCCGTGTCAGCGACGCGAGTGTTGAACGCGTCCTCGGACAAAGTCCTGCCCAATTGATGAACGACGATTCACTGGGCGCCGGTTTACAGATGGCACTCTTTGATGTCGTCGGCAAAATTTTGGAGGTGCCCGTCTACCGACTCCTCAGCAACCAATGTCGAGACGCAGTCCCGATTTCGTGGTGGAATATCGACGCTTCCCCAGAAAACTGGGCAGCGGAAGCCGCAGATGCTGTCGAAAACGGCTATACCAGTTTCAAGAACAAACCGCGACCGTGGTGGGATATCGTCGCACAGGTAGAAACGGTCGCTGAAGTCGTGCCAGCAGATTTCAAATTGGATCTTGATCCAAACGGTTCTTGGCGTGATGCGGAAACCGCTATCCCGATCTTGCAAAAACTCGCGACACATCCAAACGTAGCGATGTTTGAAACCCCTATCCCCCAGAGCGATGTTGACGGAAACAAACAGATTCGCCAAGAGGTCGGTTGCCAAATCGCGATGCACTTCGGTTCACCGCCGTATACCACCTGTGTCCGTGAGGACGTATGCAGTGGATTTGTCATCGGCGGCGGTAAGTCTCAAGTGATGCGTGAAGGGCAACTCAGTGCGGCAGCGGATATGCCGTTTTGGCTCCAAATTGTTGGAAACGGTTTAACAACGACCTGGGCGGGACATCTCGGAAGCGTCCTCACACATGCGACATGGCCCGCAATTACCTGCATTAATCTCTATAGTGAGCATCTACTCACACAACCCGTGCAAGTGACAGATGGATGTCATAAGATCCCTGACGCGCCTGGGTTAGGCGTCGAAGTTGACGAAGACGCAGTCGAACGCTGCCGTGTGCCTGCTGAGCAGTTAGACGCTGACGGCTACACGATTCATCCCGTGCCACGCATCATCAAGACGGCTGTCTATCCCGACGGCAGCTGCATCCACATGGCAGGCGATGGGTTGAGCTATTTCAACGCTGGCAACGGCGAGGCACAAGTGGAAGGCGCGCGTCTGGAGTTAACCTTCGACGACGGCTCTGACGAATGGGCAGACCTTTTTGAAAAAGCAAGAGAAGCCCCGGTCCACGGGAAGTGGTAGAACCTTCACGGATATTTTCTCTGTTTTGGCTCTCAGGTCCGGTAGGTGCGGTTCCCCAACCGCATCTACCGAAAATCTGAACTGTGATTGATGGGATTCCCGTGATTAGAGTTGTGATCAAAGGTAAATGCGTCCGGAATGGTTCCGTCGTGTTTCATATACCCCTTGAAACAGAGTTGAAAATATGGTATATTTACTAATAGGATTTAGTTGATGAATCAGGATTTGCACGATAGCATAAGAGACCAAGCCGTTGCCAGTCGTCAACGCTTGGAAGATGCAAAAGTCCTTTTAAGGGCTTCCCGGTGGCGCGGTTCAATGTACATTGCTGGTTACGCCGTGGAATGTCTCTTGAAAACAAAATTGATGCAAATCTACGATTGTAAAAATTTGAGAGAACTTGACGATGTCCTTCTGAGACGTTCTGTACTTCCTGTAGGCAGTACAACTTTCATACATCAGTTAGAGACATTGTTTAAACTCACGCCAAGTTATCACCGCCTACAACAAAATCAGGATATATGGTCTTTGTTCAACGTAGTTAACCGCTGGGTACCAAAATGGCGTTACGTCTCAAAGCAAACAACTCGTGATGAAGCCTCCTTTTTTATGGACGCTGTTGAAAAAGTTATGCAGTGGATAGATAATAACATTTAATAAAGGAATTGCACATGGCATCAAAAAAATTAAAGCAAAAAATTTATGACTCGCTTAAATCTGGGTACTTCAGTGAAGCAACAGATTTTGTTGATGTCTCTGACGGTTTTGACGACCTTGTCCATGTTGTTATTGTCAGTCGAAAATTTGATGGAAAACTCGCGCGCGAGAGGCATAATCTGATCTGGTCGGAGTTGACTAAGCAGCTTTCAGACGAAGAATGGGGACACGTATCCCTATCTGTCGGTGCAAGCCCAGAAGACGTTAAGACCTTATAGCAAACCCACATCTGTTTCTAAACGGGAGCAATGAATAATAGTCGCTGTGAACCTTGAAAAATTAAGGTCTATACCTAACGCTTTTGACAGAGGCAAGACAACATTGACTTCTCCCCAACAACAGCGTGCACTCACATGGCGTGTCTTATGCATCTTTGCTATTACCGCACCGATTAACTGCTACTTCCTCATCCAGATGGAAGTCGTACGCTATACCTTTCCGACATGGGTCGTCCCACTCTCCAATGTAATTTTCATCCTCACCGCAGTGATGCTAATCAACGCGGTTATCCGTCTCCTAAAAAGCAGTTTCGCACTCGGACAAGGCGAACTCCTACTGCTCTACGTGACGCTCAGCTTCGCCACAACGCTCGCTGGATGCGATGTCTTGCAAGCGATTCTCTCCGTGCTTGGACACAGCTTCTGGTTCGCCACAGAAGAAAACGAATGGCGCACCCTATTTTGGCACCATCTCCCGCAATGGCTCACGGTTTCAGATAGAGACGCACTCCGCGGCTATTACCAAGGCGAGTCAAGCCTATACCGACCGCTGCATCTACAAGTCTGGCTACCGGTGGTCGGTGCATGGCTGTTGCTCTTTATAGTGATAGCCTTCATCTTCCTCTGTCTCAACACCATCCTCCGTCGGCAGTGGGCACAGCGCGAACGTCTCACCTTCCCGATTATTCAGCTCCCATTAGCAATGACGAATCCCGCTTCCGCGTTCTTCCGAAATAAACGGATGTGGATCGGCTTCGCAATCGCCGCGGGGATCAGCCTATTCAACGGGTTAAGCCATCTCTATCCTGTCCTTCCGCATATCCCTGTGACGCGGCGTTTCTTCAGGTTCCACGAACCGCCTTTCAGTTACTACGGCACCATCATCACCGCGTTTTACCCGTTTGCTATCGGCATCATGTTCCTGATGCCTTTGGATGTGCTCTTTTCGACAACCTTTTTCTATGTCCTCTATCGGAACGAGGTCGCTTTAGCACAAGCGGTCGGGTGGAATGCCATTCCGCGTTTCCCTTACCTGAACGAACAGACAATCGGTGCTTTTGTCGGACTCTGTTTTTTCTTCGGTTGGACCGGCAAACGGCATTTCAAAGCCGTTCTGAAAAGCGTGCTGCCCGCCCGCGGACGAGAACCGCCAACGCAACAGCACGACGAACCGATGCCGTATCGGGTGGCTGTGTGGGGCCTTGTACTCGGTATCCTACTCTTCGCGTTTCTCCTCTACAAAGCAGGCATGGCACCTTGGCTCGCGCTCACCTTCGCAGTGCTATTTCTGATAACGCCGCTGGTGACAACACGTATCCGAGCGGAGTCCGGTATCTTTGTCCACGCATATCACTGGCAAGCACCCCGATACATCCTAAACACGATTTTGGGGACACATCGTCTCGGTGCACGGAACCTCACTGCACTCTCGGTCTGCTTCTTCAACCGAGACTACCGTCCACAACAGATGCCCCACCAACTGGAGGCGTTTAAAATCGCAGAGGTTGCCAATATTAACCAACGCCGAATGCTCCTGACGATCCTCATCGCCACCATTTTCGGAGTGTTCGTCGCTTTCTGGGTACAACTCCATCTCTATTACCAATTCGGTGCCGATTCCGGCTACTATGGACCGTGGGCACTCGGCTACGGTAGACAATACTTCGGACGGTTGACAAATTGGATATCCTACCCCGTTGGCACAGACTGGCTCGGCGTAATATTCATGGGCATCGGATTCACCGTCATGATGATTCTAACCTATCTACGTGTGAAATTCTTCTGGCTACCGTTACATCCGCTCGGCTACGTCATGGCGAGTAATCAAGAGATGTCGGACCTCTGGATTCCGTTGCTCATCGCATTGACCCTAAAATGGCTCATCCTCCGACACGGTGGCATCCAAAGTTATCGGCGCGTCATTCCATTCTTCTTAGGATTAGTCCTCGGTGATTACCTGATGGGCAGCACATGGAGCCTCCTAAACATCCTCCTAAACACAACGATGTATCAGTTCTACCCATAGAAACAGCGTATTAGAGATCAAAAATAACCTGTGCAAACCAACTCCCATCACCCTTTTCAACAACCTGCAATTGGTGATACGTGACACTCTTAATCTCCGTATAAACTTCGTGTTTATCAAAATTTACCGGTTCCCCGTAGACTGTCGCCGACAGCTCCGTTTCGCTGCACCGCTGGATTTCTGCACGCTTAAAGAAGACCTCCTCCGTCTCGTGCCGAAAAATGAGCTCATCAAGCCATCCCACAAATAACTCCTCCACAGACTCAGCCGTGAGATGAATCTCAACCGATACTGTCTCATCAACCGTCTCCACAACCGCGATTGATTCAAAGAGCCCTTGCGCCGCATGTGCCAAGAGTTCCGATAGACTCCCACCGCGAACCACCAATCCCATATCCGCCGTGTGTTCAAGGTATTCATAAGGTTTCATACCATCTCCATCATCACAATTTTCCTTCGCACCCCATCATACCCCGAAAACGCCGCCCTGTCAATTTTCAAAATTGCCCAGGCTTGGCACTTTTCACTTGAACGTTTGATTTATTATACATTATCATATTTATTTGTATTTTATTATATTTATTTATATGTTATCATATCTATGTGGTGCAGCTGCTAATCTGACAACCGAGAACTGATAACCAATCACGAGGTGTAAAAATGTTTAAAAATTTCTTTTTTGCTTTAGTTTTGAGCATAGTAATGATTGGCTGCGATAGTTCGGATTTAATTTTAGATGATGTTTTACTAACTGACGCGGATAAAGGTACGCTTTATATTAACCCTGACAATGTGCCAAGCGCATACTCACGCTACCCCGCTGGAGATTTTACCGTTGATATACCGGAAGATATTCTATTTAAAATAGGCTCTTACAATAGTGGTTTGTTCCATGGCGACAGGATATATTACACCTACGAAAAATATGACTACCCAGGCAACAATAATACAGTAAATGGTGGCGGTATCGTGTTTTGCGACAAAAACGGCAAGTATCTCTCACACAGAGAAATAGCGTTTCCAGAAGGCACGGGCCGCTTTCCTCTGCGGTGGAATCCTGGAACAATAGTGGGTGCATACCAAAACAATCTTATTTTAACTGTCGTTCGTTACAGGGATTTGTTCGCGCCCTACGATGATGTATGGGTCGGCATCCAAACTGTTATGTTAAATCTTGACACTTTTGAGTTTACTCACTTAGAGGGCACCCTTCTTTTTCCTAGTGCAAGAGGGAGTGTGAGGAGTGAGTTTGTAATAGGTGATACGCTTTATATGAGAAGGAGCCCTGATTTTGTAGGCCAAAAATACTGGGATCAAAGCCTTCCAGCTAGACTCTACGCGTATTCCCTTGTTTTAATGGAATACACACCTGAACACGATATTACGATAAATCACGGCTACCAATTTGATTGGCAGATAGCAGGGGAACCTCCAGTAGAATCAGACTCGTTTATCATAGATATAGACGATACACGTAATGATCTGTCTGCACAACTCGCCAAAGCGTCTTTTGAACCAGAATCTATAAGGCACGACGGTATAGGCGGGCTTTGGGTAAATGTGTTGTGGGACTTTATCATAAACCAGGATCTAAAGGCTTGTGGTTATCATGCACACGCGGACAATTTTCTCGCGAAGTTTGATATGCAAGGCAACTTTACAGGCGAGATCGTTGATATAGATTCCACATGCGAAGATTTTCAAACATATAACAGAAACGTTCCCATATTCCCACAAGGCAGCGACGGTGAGTTTCTATATTTTCCAGCATGGGACCCTAACAAAGGCATTAATTGGGTTTGGAAACCGTATAAATACATCTGCTATAAAAGAAATTAATCATGCGCACCTGATTATAGGTGTGGCTACCTGATAGCGACAACTGACAACCAATAATGAACAAACTCTACTTCGGCGACAACCTCGAAATCCTACGCGAACTCGACAACGCACGCGTCCACCTGATATGCACCGATCCACCCTTCAACTCCGGACGCGACTACAACGCCTTCATCGGTGACTCCCTTGCACAGAAAAAAGCGTTTACCGACACATGGACCTGGGACACCGCCGCACAAAACGCTCGCGCCGACATCGAACATCGCGCCTACACCAATGATACCTACAAAGCACTCGACAACTGCCTCAAGGGATACGATTTAGTACTCCAAAATGCTGTCTCCGGCAACAATGGCGCGATGCGTGCATACCTCGCCTTTATGGGACCCCGCCTCGCCGAGATGCACCGAGTCCTCACACCCACCGGCAGCATCTACCTCCACTGCGACCCGACCGCAAGCCACTACCTCAAAGGCGTAATGGACGCTATCTTTGGGGTAGACAATTTCAGGAACGAAATCATCTGGCAACGCACGAATGCACACAACGACGGAAAACAGTACGGCAGAGTCCACGACACCCTCCTGTTCTACAGCAAAAGCAGCAAGAACGTTTGGAACCCTGTCTATATGGAGCATGATCCGGAGTATGTGAAGAAATTTTATCGCCATCAGGACGAAAAGGGACCTTATCAAATCGGTGATCTGCATGCACCAGGACTTGTAAAAAAAGGTGAATCCAGTTTGCCGTGGCGCGATATAAATCCGAGCGAGGTAGGTAGACACTGGAGCACACCTCGCAGAGAGGCGTGGCCCGACGGCGTTGAACCGCCTGAAAATTACGAGTCCCTTTCGGTTCACGAAAGATTAGATGCCTTAGACGCGAACGGTTTAATTTACTGGCCCCCGAAGGGCAGAGTTCCAAGGTTCAAACGGTATTTGTCTACATCAAAAGGGAGTAGAGTACACGATATTATCACAGACATAAATCCACTCGCAAGTGCTTCCAAAGAACGTCTCGGCTACCCGACACAGAAACCGCTTGCACTCTACGAACGCCTGATAACCGCCTCCAGCAACGAAGGCGACATCGTTCTCGATCCGTTCTGTGGCTGCGGCACGACGATTGATGCCGCCCATGCCCTCAAACGTCAATGGATGGGGATTGACATCACCATCCTCGCACTCGACCCGATGCGCCAACGCTTGGCAGACCGGCACGGATTGGAACCCTCAATAGACTACCAAATCGAAGGCTACCCGACGAACATGCAGGAAGTCCGAAAACTCTTGAAAGAGGGAGATAAACGTAAATACCACGACTTCTCCAATTGGGCTGTGACACGGCTCGGACTGAGACCGACGAAAGATGTCGGCGACGGTGGACTCGACGGTGTCGGACACGTGATGCTCTGGAATCCACAGCAGATGAAAGAGACAAACGCCCGTATCCTCGCTGAGGTCAAAACCGGTAAACCCACCATTACGCAAGTGCGCGCTTTTTGCCACGTGATGGATCAGCACAATGCAGAAGTCGGCATCTTTATCACCATCGAACCCATTAGTGCGAGAATGCAGCAGGAGGCACAGAATATGGGCAGCTTCGCGCACAATCAGAAGAACTATCCACGCCTCCAATTCTGGCAACTCGACGACGCATACTTCGAGAACCCAGATAGCATCAACACCCGCGTCCGCTTACCGGATGCATGGCGCATCCGTCCCACCCAAAAATCGGAACGCCATTTCGATAACCGACAGATGCAACTCCTCAGCGGTTAAAATCCGCCCCTTCCGTCCGACTTTCCTAAAATTCCAAAAAAATGGAAAAAAAATTTGCAACGCCTCTCTAAATATGTTATACTTAATTAATATATATTATATCTTTTGTGTGTATATGTGTTTGGATAAACGTCTATCCCGCATCTTTCTCACAACCCAACTCTAAACCAAATGTTACACTTTTCGACTTTTTTTTTTAAAAAGAGAGCCAAAGAAAAATGTCCATAAACCCTTACTACCACACGGTTTAGCACGATAAACCATTTAGACCAAATGTTACACTGGTGTAACATTTTAAGGACTTTTTGGCACGATAAACGAAATTTCCATGCTCTACATCGAATCACAACAAAATTTCATATTCGCAGGTGTTAATACTTAATTTATGTTATGTATTACAACAATTCGCAGAAATTTTCGCTAGATTTCGCTAGATCTCGCACCGGATCCTGGAAAAAAGACACCCAATCCAATAATTTCTTAAAATTGAATGACCCTGTCTACAAACGCAGAGCCATTCAATTGTCACATAACTCCGATTTTTCGTACACATCTCTCCCGGGTAGGAGCGAGCTGTGCTCGCGATCCCTCCGCGAAAATGCTTGAAAAAACCGAAAACTGAACGGCTCTGCTACAACCGACATATCCGTTGACAGAAAACAATTTTTAGGGTATAATTATAGAGATTTAGTCGTGATCGCAATGCCTACCTCGGTTTCAGAATAGCATCTCGCGATGCTATTTATATTTTACGGATACTGAAATTACGCGCACTGTACATACATACATAAGAGCGAGGATCGATAATGTCAGCAGCCAATTTAAAACAGCGGATTCACAACGGAGAACACGTCTACGGTGCTAACGTCTCTATGGCGACATCCCGCGACGCGCTCGTCGCCAGAGTCGAAGAAGGCGGCTACGATTTTGTCGCCGTTGATAGCCAGCACTCTCCGTACAACGAAGACCGGCTCGTTGCTTTTTGCAATCTGGCGAATGAACTGGAGATCCCAGTCAATTTTCGGATTAAACACACCCGAAACGCCTATCTCATCGGAAACTACCTCGACTTGGGGCCCTCTGGTATTGAGGTACCACAAGTTGAATTAGACGAAACAGTAGACGAAGCAGTCGCCGCTTTCTACTACCCGCAGCAGGGCATCCGGAGTTGGGGCGGTGCGCCTCGCGTGAATTCCGCAGGCAAAGAACGGCTCGAATATGCCGAATGGTGGAACAACAACGGAATTCTCTGGATGCAAATCGAATCCATAGAAGCCGTCACACACGCGCGACACCTCGCCAAGCCCGGTGTCGATTGCCTCTCTTTCGGGCCCGCTGACCTGACATTTAGCATGGAGGGACACCCAAATCACGCCCTTCAGACGGTAGACGCGTGTGTGGAATACGTTGCCAGAGCCTTGGAGGGAACGACAACCGCCGTCTGTTTCAGGAACGGCAACCCGACCACACGCCAGAAATACGCGGATATGGGCGTTACCGTCTTTTTAGAATAATACGGAGACCGCGTATTACGTATTACTGAAAATCGACAACTGATAACCATCAAAAAATGTTAAACTATGGGTTGGTAAGCACAGCAATAGTGCCGGAGGACAGAACACAACTACTTGAGGGTATGCGACTATTAGCGGAAATCGCACACAAGCATGGCATACCCATCACATGGGCGATAGACACGAAGTCCGTGCCATCCGTCGCGAAGTCGCTCACAACGTGGCATACTGATGCTGGAGACGCTCCGTTGCTAATGCTTGATATCAAGCCGATGTGGGATTCAAATTGGGAGGCACAACAAGAAGCTAACCCGGGCAGTAGCACAGATGCAATGGCATCACATGTCGTCACGATGCGCGAGAAACTGCCAGAATATATAGCGAAGGAATGGGAAAGAATCCTGCGCGCACTGCCCTGGGCGCAACAGAGTGTGGCAGGCGCAGTCTTTAAGAACGATGTTTTTCTTCGCGCACTTGAACAGACAGGGTTCCAAGCTCTCTGGGGGTATCACTGGAACCAACAACATACGGATGATACAGCACCTAACACATCCGAACCCGAAATTGATCGGGGCGGTTTTGGATGCTTTTATCCGCTTGAGGTTTCAACCTTCAGCGACGCTATTGTAACACGAGAGACCGCTAATGAAAGCTTTGCACAGCAATTTAAAAACATCGTCGGTATCCCATATCAGACCGCTGGACATCTCGGAGCGGATACGGATAATCTCCGTGCCGCGCTTTTAAATGGAACAGCACAGCAGCATTACAATACCTATGTAGAAAACATAGCATGGAATCCGTGGCTCGGTTATGTTGAACATATTGATCCGCTTATCGTTGCGCAGCTTGGATCGGAAGGGTTGGAACGTCTCGATGCCTACTTCGCACACGTTGTTAGCGTTGAAAACACAAAACCGATACTGCTTGCTCAAATGGTTGACGATTACAGGTCGCAGTGTGAGAAAACCGAACCAACGACCATTGTAGCGAAAGACATAGGCACACAAAACGAAGCTGCGAGCCCGAAATCTACGTTAAAAATGTTCTATTGTGATGCAGCCTGTGAATTTACCTTCGTTGAAGGGCGTATGGAGCCCGTTGAGATTAAAAACTATACCAGCGAACGGGTAGTTCAATCGGATGCAAGTAAACCTGTGCTAACAGGTTTTTCACCGATTCGGCATCGCACAGAATTACGTATCACTATCGTCGTAGAATCGATAAGAGCAATGCCTTACGGGATAACTGTATGGGGCGATCACGAGGGTTTACAACTCACCGAATCTAACACGGACGATGTTAGGTGGATAGGGAAACATTCGCTCTTTATACGTCTGACACTACAAGCTGGCAAGAACGAATTTAACCTTAAGTTGACAATTTGAACTTTTAAAGGGTGGTAGGTTATAAGTTAAAAGGGTATAAGCAATAAAAAAGAGGCGGACGCTAACAATTCACGTCTTAACCAACCACTTATAACCAACCACTTATAACCCTGTCAAAGGAACACAAAATGGAAAAAGTATTAGGCCTCAGATGCCGCGAATGTGATAATAAATATCCGAAGGAACCGCTTCACGTTTGCGAATTCTGTTTTGGCCCCCTCGAAGTAGACTATAACTATGAAGAGATAAAAAAATCTATCTCAAGACGTTCAATCGAAAACGGACCCGAAAACTTATGGCGTTACGCAGATCTTCTCCCCATAGATGGTGAACCGACCGATGGACATAATACCGGGTTCACACCGCTCATCCGAGCGAAAAATCTCGGAAATGCCCTCGGGGTCAAGGAACTCTATATTAAAGACGACTCTGTCTGTCACCCGACACTCTCTTTCAAGGACCGTGTCGTTGCGATTGCCCTGAGTAAGGCAAAGGAATTCGATTTTGACACGGTCTCTTGTGCTTCTACTGGCAACCTCGCTAACGCCGTTGCAGCGCACGCTGCCATCGCTAAACTCAACTGCTTCATCTTCATTCCCGCTGACCTTGAAGTCGGTAAAATCGTCGCGTCTCTGGTTTATGCCCCCACAGTTGTGGGCATTACGGGAACCTATGACGAAGTCAACCGGCTTTGCAGTGAAGTTGGCGGTGTCTATCCTTGGGCATTTGTTAACATAAACATCCGTCCCTTCTATGCCGAAGGCTCAAAAACGCTCTGCTTTGAACTGATCGAACAACTCGGTTGGGAGGCACCCGCACATATCGTAGCACCTGCCGCGGGCGGATCTCTTATCACAAAGATTGGCAAGGCACTCAAAGAATTCCATCTTTTGGGACTAATAGACAAACCGAACACCAAAATCCACGTCGCCCAAGCGGAAGGCTGCGGCCCGATCGTCAACACTTATAAGGAAGGTGGCGATTTTGTGAAGCCTGTTCGGCCGAACACAATCGCTAAATCGCTCGCTATTGGCAACCCCGCAGACGGCATCTATGCAGTGGACACAGTCCGTAACTCCGGCGGTGTCGGCGAACACGCGACTGACATTGAAATCGTAGAAGCCATCAAACTCCTCGCGGCTACAGAGGGAATTTTCACGGAAACCGCTGGTGGCGTTACACTTGCCGCTGCGAAAAAATTGATAGAAAACGGGCACATCCAACCCGATGAACCGACAGTTCTTGCTATCACTGGCAACGGATTCAAAACCATCGAGGCACTTGAGAATAAGACCGATACAACGCACATCATTCCCCCGCAACTCAACGCTTTTCGGAAACTGATGACGGAGATTGGATAGCTCTCGGTTGGAGATTGTGCGTAAAATAGATCGTAGGCTCCTTGTCTTTCTGATTCAAACGTGCTTAGACTTTAGCACACTGTGGACATTCTATACGGAGGATTCAGAACATGACGCAACAAGAAATCCACGAAGTTGAGCAAGGTATACGTCCGCCCGAAAGTGTCAAAATGACGTTAGAGGAGTTTCTGGAGCATGATGTAGAAGGGTATGAATACATAGATGGCAAATTAGTACCCAAATCACCGGCACTCCCTCCAGAGATGTGCGCAATACCCACCACAATGACATTGGAAGAGTTTTTAGCGCATGATGTAGAGGGATATGAATACGTTAAGGGAGAATTAGTACCCATGGCACCGCCATCAAGAGAACATGGCGAAATTAGCGTTAATGTCATTCGATACCTTGACGCACATGTGTACCCGAATAAACTCGGACGCCTATACACCGCAGAAACCACCTTTCAGGTCGGGGAACGGACAGCAAAACCGGATGTGGCGTTTGTTTCAACTGCCCAATTGACTGGTGACAAAACAAAGGGTTTTTCAATACCACCCGATTTGGCAATTGAGGTTGTTTCTCCATCAGATGTGCTGTCTCGTATTGCCGAAAAGGTATTCGCGTATTTGGAGGCGGGAACTCGCCTCGTCTGGGTGATTGAACCTGTTTCTAAAACCGTAACAGTATATCGCTCCGAGACAGACATTGAAACACTAACACGTGAGGATACACTTACTGGCGAGGATGTCGTGCCAGGGTTTTCCTGTCCAGTCGCCCATCTATTTGAGTAATTGTAATTATTGGAATCTCGACGTTGCTCCGCTATGTTTCACAACGGTTTCCAGTAAAGTAAAACCTGCTTTAGGTTCAAAAAGGATTTGGACTTAACCCAAAATCACTGCGTAATGAAATGGAGCAGTGCTCGGATTCAATTGTTAAAAAAATGGAAACGCTACAGGGTATACTTGAACGTATCGTCTATGAGAGCCATGACACCGGTTATACTGTCGGGCGACTCTCCGCGCGCGACTACGCCGAACTCATCACCGTTGTCGGCAACTTAGCATCCATTAATCCTGGCGAGAGCCTCCTCCTCCAAGGCGAATGGGTAGACAACGCGAAATACGGCAGACAGTTCCAAATTGAGAAGTACGAAACCATCTTACCTGCAAACGTCGTCGGATTGAGAAAATACCTCGGTTCAGGGCTCATCAAAGGCATCGGTCCGAAGATGGCGGCACTCATCGTCCGTAAATTCGGTATGGATACCATGGACATCATTGAGCACGAACCGGACAAATTGGCGAGCGTTCCAGGCATCGGGCGGAAACGCGTCGAAATTATCAAAGAAACCTGGGAAGCACAACGCGAAATTAAAAACGTCATGATCTTCCTACAGTCCCACGATGTCAGCACAACACACGCCGCAAAAATTTATAAAACCTACGGAAACGACGCAATCCCAATCGTCACAGAAAACCCCTACCAACTCGCCGATGATATTTACGGCATCGGCTTTGTAACAGCGGACACGATCGCCCAAAAACTCGGCATGGATCAGGACGCACCCCAACGCGTAGAAGCCGGGATCAAATACGTCCTCAGCCAAAAAGCAGATGAAGGACACGTCTTTCAACACTGTGCTGAACTTGTTGAAGCGTGTCAAACGATGCTTGAGCAAGAGTTGGAAGCAATTGAACAAGGTATTCAGGCACTCGTTGAAAAAGAGGAAATTATCAATCCCAGTTTCACAGGCTTCCCAGATGCCGACGAACAAGTCAGCATAGATGAGACACAGGAGAATTATGAGATTCCCGATACACCTCAAGAACCGCTTTCAACTTCGACCAACAACTCGTCTACAGATACTTTTGCTAAGGCACGAGTTGTTGGTCAAAACCAACAACCGATAACTGAGAACCACTCCGCTATCTATCTCGCACCCTTTTACTACGCTGAACTCGGAATCGCAAACCAATTTTCGAGGCTCTTAGCGAGTCAAGAGCAAAATCCCGCGCTGTTGCCGCCTAACACAACACGGCTCCTCACGCAATTAGAGAACGAGATGGACCTCCAGTTCGCACCACAACAACGCGAAGCGATCCTGACAGCGATGACAGCGCGCACAATGATCCTCACCGGCGGACCCGGCACCGGCAAAACAACAACGACAGTCGGCATGATCCGCCTCTTTGAAGCACAAGGTAAGCGTATCACCTTAACAGCACCCACCGGACGCGCCGCAAAACGTCTCAGCGAAACGACCGGCGGAGAAGCTAAAACCATCCATCGACTCCTCGAATTCTCGCCCCAAATTAACAGCTTTAAACGCAATCGCCAGAACCCTTTAGATACCGATGTCGTCATCGTTGACGAAATGTCTATGGTAGACCTCGTCCTTATGAATCGGTTGATGCAGGCGATCCGTCCGAGCACCACGGTTATCCTTATCGGCGATACCGATCAGTTACCCTCTGTTGGCGCAGGCAATGTCCTCAAGGCACTTATTGATTCGCGAAAGATACCGGTTATTGCGTTGACCGAAATATTCCGTCAAGCGCAGGAGAGTATGATCGTTACAAACGCGCATCGCATTAACAAGGGCGATTACCCAGAACTCACTGGCGACCCAGATCGGAACTTTTTCTTCATAGAGCAGGAAGATCCCGAGGCAATTACCGAATTAATCTGTTCCCTTATCGCCGATCGCTTACCACAACACTACAATTACCATCCCATAGACGACATCCAACTCCTATGTCCAATGCGACGCGGCGTACTCGGCACTGAAAACCTCAACAAACGTCTTCAAGAGGTCCTGAACCCCCCGTATGCCACCTCGGTCACCCATCCGTTGGTAAAGGCGCGCTTCGGTCCCCGAACCCATAGCCAAGCACATCGTTCTGGAGATCAGTCCGCGACAATAGGCGGCTTCCGCGTCGGCGATAAAGTCATGCAGATCCGAAATAACTACGATTATGACGTGTTTAACGGCGATATCGGGAGAGTCGTTGCCATCGAACGCCTTGACAAAAAAGTCCACATCCAGTACCCTGATAAACAGGTCGCTTACGATACAGCAGACCTCGGGGAACTCGTCTTGGCGTACGCCACGACGATCCACAAAGCACAAGGCAGCGAGTATCCTGCCGTTGTTATCCCCTTGCACACACAACACTATCTCATGCTGCAACGGAATCTGCTTTACACAGGCATCACCCGCGCGAAGGAGCGCGTCGTGATCGTCGGCACCAAAAAGGCACTCGGCATCTGTATCCACAACAATCAAGTCATGCAACGCAACAGCTACCTCGCTGAACGACTGAATAGCAGTCAGTAGTCAGTTTTCAGCAATTAGAAAGAGCCCGCGTTTAAATAGAAACTCTCCCTCCGACTGCCGAAAGCCGAAGACTAACTGCTGATGGTTTCCATTAAAAAAGGAGCAAAACATGAAACGACTCGTCCTATTTCTCATCGTTTATCTACTATTCTCGACACAAACCCTCGTGTATTCCGAAGTTACATTGCCACGGGTCATCGGCAGCAACATGGTACTGCAACGTAATATGCAGGTACCTATTTGGGGGTGGGCATCCGCAGGTGAAGAAGTCACCATAACGCTCAGTGCTGAAGCCGAAGGTGTCGAACCGATTTCAACAACCGCTGCAGTTGCCGACGCAGCAGGCAATTGGCAGATCAAACTCCCCGCTATGGCAGCTGGCGGTCCCTACATACTCCGAGTCAAGGGCAGTAACACCCTCGAACTGACAAACGTGCTTTTCGGTGAAGTCTGGGTCTGCTCAGGGCAGTCGAACATGCAATGGTCCGTGAGTGCCTCAAATGATAGCGAGGCAGAAATCGCTGCAGCGATGTATCCGAAAATCCGACTGTTCTATGTACCGAGGGTAGCATCAGGGTTGCTTCAGCAAGATGTCGCGGCAGATTGGCATGAAACTACGCCTGAGACAGTCGCAAATTTCTCGGCTGTCGCTTACTATTTCGGGCGAAAACTCTATAAAAATCTTGATGTCCCCATTGGGCTAATCAACACCTCCTGGGGTGGCACCCGTATTGAACCGTGGACACCCCCTGTCGGCTTCGCCGCTGTGCCTGCGCTTGCGTCCATATTCAAAGAGGTTCAAGATATCCAAGCGAACTACCGCGCGCAACTCCCGAAAAAAATGAACGAAATTGAAGCGTGGATCGCCGAAACACGGAAAGCATTGGAAACCGGAGCACAACTTACACAGATGCCTAACAATACGCATCCATTAGCACACCAACAGAGACCAACAGCACTTTACAACAGTATGGTACATCCAATTGTCCCTTATGCGATGCGCGGCGCCTTATGGTATCAAGGCGAATCCAACCTTCGAGAGGGGATGCTCTATCACGAAAAGATGAAAGCACTGATCAATGGCTGGCGTGAAGTCTGGGGACAACGGGATTTTCCCTTCTATTTCGTACAACTCGCACCCTTCAACTACGGCGGACGCAATGCGAACCCACTGTTCCTACCCCAAATCTGGGAAGCACAAGCAGCAACGCTGGCACTCCCAAATACCGGCATGGCCGTGACAACTGACATCGGGAACCTCAGAGACATTCATCCCCGAAACAAACAGGAAGTCGGCAGACGGCTGGCACTGTGGGCACTTGCCAAGGACTACGGCAGAGATGATGTGACATATTCCGGGCCGCTCTACAAATCAATGGCAGTCGACGGAAACACAATCCGACTCACGTTTGATCACGTCGGGAGCGGTCTCACTTCGCAAAATGAAAAACCGCTCACATGGTTTGAAATTGCGGGTGAAGATCAGCAATTCGTCGAAGCGAACGCGACAATTGATGGCGACACAATCGTCGTCTCCAGCGATACCGTTGCGAACCCGGTCGCTGTCCGATTCGGGTGGCATCAGAGCGCAGAACCCAATTTCGTGAACAAGGAAGGCTTACCTGCATCCCCGTTCCGCACGGATTCATGGTAAAATAGCCATTATAGTAAAACTTATGCATTCCGCAACGATCTAATTGAAGGAACAAAAATATGGAACTAACGCTGCTATTCCTCATTGGCTTTCTATCACTTCTCATCGGAAATTTCGCGTATTCTGGTGTTACGCTGCCGCGTATCTTCGGCAGCAACATGGTACTGCAGCGCGACATGCAAGCACCTATCTGGGGATCGGCACCGCCAGACGAAGAGATTACCATAACACTCAGTGCTGACACCGAAGATGTCGAACCGGTTTCAGCAACAACCACCGCGGTTGCCGACGCTGATGGCAATTGGCAAGTTAAACTCCCAGCAATGGCAGCTGGGGGTCCCTATACACTCCGAATCGAAGGCAGTAACACCCTCGAACTGACAAATGTGCTTTTCGGCGAAGTCTGGGTCTGTTCAGGGCAGTCAAACATGGAATGGCCCGTAAGTCTCTCAAATGATAGCGAGGCAGAAATCGCCGCGGCGATGTATCCGAAGATCCGACTGTTCCATATCCCGCGAGTCCCGTCAGGTTTACCGCAGCAAGATGTTGAGGCGGATTGGTACGAAACCACACCTGAGACGATCCCGAACTTCTCCGCTGTCGCCTACTATTTCGGGCGGAAACTCTATAAAAATCTTGACATCCCGATCGGGCTAATCAACACCTCGTGGGGCGGTACCCGCATTGAACCGTGGACACCCCCTGCAGGTTTTGCCGGTGTACCTGCACTTGCCTCTATAAGCAAGGAAGTCGAAGACATACAGGCAAACTATCGCGCGCAACTCCCAGAGAAAATAAACACGATAGAAACGTGGATAGCCGAAACCCATAAAGCACTGGAAACCGATGCGCAGCTTAAACCGATGCCTGACAATACGCATCCGCTAATGGATGCGGGGAGACCGACAGCACTCTACAACGGTATGGTGCATCCGATCGTCCCTTACGGTATACGCGGTGCCCTCTGGTATCAAGGCGAATCAAACCATCAGGACGGTATGATCTATCACGAGAAGATGAAGGCACTCATCAACGGGTGGCGAGAGGTTTGGGGGCAAGGCGATTTCCCGTTCTATTTCGTGCAACTCGCACCCTTCAATTACAGTAATCAAGAGGAAGGTCAGTTTTTCCTGCCGCAAATCTGGGAAGCACAAACAGCGACGTTGGCACTTCCAAATACCGGTATGGCGGTGACAACTGACATCGGTAACCCGAGAGATGTTCATCCCCAAAATAAACAGGGAGTCGGCAGACGGCTGGCATTATGGGCACTTGCGAAGGACTACAGCAGAGATGATGTGACGTATTCCGGTCCGCTCTATAAATCAATGGCGGTCGAAGGAAACACAATCCGACTCACGTTTGATCACGTCGATAGCGGTCTAACCTCGCGAGATGAAAAACCGCTCACATGGTTCCAAATCGCCGGTGAAGATAAGCAATTCGTCGAAGCGAACGCAACAATTGATGGCGATACGGTTGTCGTCTCCAGCGATGCCATCGCAAATCCAGTCGCTGTCCGATTTGGTTGGCATCAGAGCGCAGAACCGAATTTCATGAATAAGGAAGGGCTACCTGCATCACCGTTTCGTACACATCCATGGTAAACGTTAAAGACGGTTGACAGGACTCGGCATACTGCGGTATACTATCTATATGAGACAACGCTATGACAATGCCGCCAAATTCGTAACCGTAGGTTATCCAAAACCCTTTGCAGAGCACATTCTTGACTATCCAAATCTCATCGTCCTGGAGGACATTATGCAAGAATCTCCTTTTTTTCGAGAGAATCTTCAAGAAGCAAAAGAGCACCAGTTTGAACGCGGGTTTGAATACGGGTTTGAACGTGCATTTGAACGTGGGCTTGAACGCGGGCGAAGAACGGGGACCATCAATTCAATTCTGACACTCCTCAGCGATCAGTTTCAACCTGAAGCCGTGCAAGCCTTAAAGCCGAGACTTGAAACTATTGACGATCTGGAACGCCTGAAGGAGTTACTCCGCACAGTCCCACGGCTCCAAAGCCTGGAGGCGTTCACACAAAACTTGCAAGAGTCATAGGCAAGTGATGCTCAGCACCACTTCAATAAAGGCTAAAAACATGAAGATTACTGCTATTAAAACCTTTATGGCGCGCTTCGGGAATCGACCCCGTGGCCTTATCAAAGTCGAAACAGACGAAGGACTCTACGGATGGGGTGAGGCTTATTCTACAGGGCCCGACCTCTCTGTTGAACCGATTGCTGATTATATCTTTGAGATGATCCAAGGTGAAGACCCCCGACGCATTGAGTATATCATGCTGAAACTCCATCAGCAGTTCCGTTTTCCAGCGGGGGGTGCCGGACTCGCCGTCATCTCTGCCGTAGATCACGCACTCTGGGACATCAGTGGCAAGGCAGCAGGTTTACCCGTCTACATGCTCCTCGGCGGACATGCACGGGACCGTATCCGCGTCTACCGTGGTATCGGTGGCAGAGACGGCATTGAAGCCGCTGATCAAGCACATAAACTCCATGAAGAGTGGGGGTTCACCGCTTTCAAGACCGGCCCTTACCAACTCGATCCAGATGCGAATCGATGGGGACGCGTCTGCGATGCAGCCGCCACCTATTTTGAGCAGATCCGAGAGAATACGCCGTCCGACTGGGAGATCGCCTTCGATCCACACGCCAAAATCTTCGAGCCGATTCGTGCGCTCCAGCTCGCCAATGCGCTCGCACCCTACGATCCATATTTCTACGAAGAACCGCTCCGACCCGAACACATTCCCGCGTGGACCCGCCTCCGTTCACAGATGCAAGTGCCACTCGCAACTGGGGAATCCCTTTACACACGTTTTGAGTTCTTGGACATCATCGCCGGACAAGGTGCCGATATTATCCAACCAGACATCTGTGTCTGTGGTGGATTGTTAGAGATGCGCAAAATCGCAGCGATCGCCGAAGCGCACTACGTTAGTATCGCACCGCATAATCCGATGGGACCCCTCGCAACGGCTGTCAATGTCCATTTTGCCGCTGCGACTCCGAATTTCAAAATTCTTGAGTACCTCCTACCCACCGAGACGGAATGGAATGCTTGGGTAGATGAACCGTATCTGCCTAAAGACGGCTATCTGGAATTGCGTGACCGACCTGGATTAGGTGTAGACGTGAACGAAGCAGCGATCACCGATAACGAATATATCCATTGGCAGCGCACGTGTCCTATCCGTCCAGATGGCTCGACAGGTTATATTTAGCGCGTAGTTGCCCGAGAAAACATTTGACCAAAACTACAATCGTGTGTACAATTCACATGCACATAATCGGCGGCCTTTTCAATAAAGGAGCAGTATATGACCCCCAAACAACGATACCTTTTTGATTTAACAGGGTACATCCACCTCAAAAACGTCCTCAGCGATGAAGAATTGAAAGACGCACAGGATGCGGTCGAGCGATGCGTCCAAACGCCGCAGGACGAACTCCCACCCGGTATTAGTTATGGGGGCGGCGGCTATTCCAACGGCTTTTCGTTCGACAAATCGCTTGAGGCCCTCACACTTCATCCGAAAACATGGCCAATTGTAAAGGAACTTACCGACAATAAACCCCGTTTTAATCGAGGAAGCCTCGTTGCCAAGGGACCCGAGCATGATCAGGTTATCGGCAAGCTGCACTGTGCGCGTGAAGATTGTGGCTGGCAGACGCGCCGCTATGCCGTCAAGGATGGACAGATTCACTGCAACGACTTCGTCGTCTTCTTCTATTTCGCCGATGTCCATCCGGGCGATGGCGGTTTAGTTGTGCTACCAGGCTCCCACAAAGCAAACTTTCAACGCCCAGAGGGCATCTTCTTCCCAGATCCGGAGGAGCCATCCGACGAACTCCATCCCGCGTTAGTTAATGTAACAGCACGCGCTGGCGATGCAATAGTCCTGTCCGAACTACTGACGCACGGGGTCCTCATCTGGAAACCGAAGAACCGGTATCGGCGGTTTATCATCTTGCGTTACAAAACACAATTTTTTCAAGACACCAAGGGAGCGCGGGATCCGTTTCCGCCTGAGGTGATGCAACGACTTTCCCCTGAAACCATTGAACTTGCACAATCGGCATCTTATACGCATATCAAGGACATCGTCAAAAGTGAACATGTCCAACTAACCTAAAAGGAGTGAGAAATGACCCCAGAACAACGCTATCTGTTTGACGTTACAGGCTATTTGCATATCAAAGGTGCGGTCACAGGAGATGCCTTAAAAGCAGCACAGGAGGCAGTGGAGCGGTATATTCACATGCCACTCGACGAACGCCCCGAAGAATTCACGACGCGTCCCCGCGACTTAGAACCCGGTAAAGGCGGTAGATATGAACACGGATTCGCCTTTGACCGTTCGCTTGAGGCGATGACGGTGCATCCGGCTATCTGGCCCCTCGTCAAAGAGTTTACCTTCGATAAGCCGCGCTTTGTTACCGGCACCCTCACCCTTGAACAGCATAACCCGGACAGGCAACCGATGGGAACAAACCCAGCAGGCTTGCACTGTGCACGTGAAGGAAGACAGTGGTCGACTCGCTATGAGGTCCAGAATAGCCAGATCTACTGTAACGATTTCGTGGCGTTCTTCTATTTAACAGATGTGCAGCCCGGCGACGGCGGGCTTATCGTCATTCCAGGTTCGCATAAGAGCAAATTTGAGAGACCTGAAGACCTCCTCACCCCAGGACCCGACGGCATCGATCCCGAACCCGATGATGTTTTTACCAATCTCACTCCTAAGGCAGGGGATTTTCTCGTCATCTCTGAACTCTTGACGCACGGTGTCTTACGGTGGAAACCCAAGGATCGTGACAGACGTTTCCTTATTCTCCGCTATCGTCCGCAATACGATGGTAAGCAAAGTTTACCGGAGGACATCGTCAACCGTTTAACACCGGAAGTTCAGGAACTCGTGCAAACTGCATCTTATGGACATACAAAAGAAATCGTCAAACAAGACGTTGTGAAGTTGACAGTTTAGCGGAAACCTTTCACAACAGGAACAATCTTCTGATCTCAACAGCGAAACGCAATGGAGGAATCCAATGGGAACACAATATCGTGTCTGTATTGTTGGCTGTGGCAGAATGGGTGGCACAATTGATGAAGAAGTCCGTGCGACACCACACGGCGCGTTACCCTATTCGCACGCCGCGGGGTATACCGCTTTCGAGCGGACAGAACTTGTTGCCGCCGCAGATGTCGTCGAAGAGAAAGCACAATACGTCTGTGATAAATGGGATATCCCGAAGTACTACTTAGACTATCGCGAGATGATTGGCGCAGAGAAACCGGATATTGTCAGTATCGCCACACGCCCGGGGAACCATGCCGAAATTACGGAATTCGCCGCGGAAAATGGTGTCAAGGGTATCTATTGTGATAAACCGCTGTGTGCCTCTATGGAAGAGGCAGACGCCATGGTGGAAGTCTGCGAAAAACACAATATCAAATTCAACCTCGGCACGCAGCGGCGGTACACGCCAGGATACATTAAAATGCGTGAAATTCTCGAAAGTGGTGAACTTGGCGAAAGACGTTCTATCATCGCTTACAGCGGCGGTTCTGCCCTCTGGGGATACACGCACGCAGCGGACATGCTCCTCTTTTTGGCGAGCGATTCACCGATTGAATACGTACAAGGCAACGTCGCCGTTGACGACGCTGATTTTGAGGACAACCGCACCGAATCCGACCCCGGAATTGTGATGGGGTTCATCCGCTTTGAGAACGGTATTAACGGTATTAGCATTCCCGGGACGGCTTATGAATTTGAGGTGAATTGTAGCGAAGGCACAATTCGTGCCCTCAATAATGGGCTCGGTTTTCATCTCCGCAAACGGCAAGGGCAGTTCAACGAAATTTTGGAAGCGCAATTCCCGCCTTATGAACGGAAAAGTGGCACTGTCGGTTGTATTGAAGATATCGTTGATGCGATTGACACGGATACAGAAACATGCGGTAATATTCATCTCGCACACCGAAGCACTGAGATGGTCTTCGCTATCGTTGATTCACAACGGCAGCAAGGCAAGCGGGTACCGATGCCGATGGAAAACCGAGGACTCTATCTCGGAAGGTGGTAACCGATGTTGAGAAACCATCAAAAAGTAGGAAGTACACGCCGTCGGTTCGCGATTTTCGGAGGCGTTGTAGTTACCTTGCTCCTATTGAACTATACAGTGCCAGTACCGAGTCAAGAGTCAACGCGTCCAGCGAGTACACGCTACGAACAACGGACACCCAGCCGAGACGGAATCGGCAAAATCTACATGGGACGCGAAATCTCGCACGTGATGGGACATCTCGCGGCAGGATGGTTAGAACGCCCAGAACGTGAACGAGAAGAGATGCCGAACCGTCTCATTGAAATGTTGAAACTCAAAGAGGGAGATGTTGTCGCGGATATCGGGGTCGGTACGGGTTACATCGCTCGGCGGATTTCGCCGAAAATCGGAAAAACAGGCATCGTCTACGGTGTTGAAATTCAGCAGGAGATGCTTGACATCCTTGCTGAGAAGATGGCGGAAGAAGGGATTATCAATATCAAAGGGGTATTAGGCACGATTACCGATCCGAAACTGCCACCGAACGCAGTCGATTTGGTGATTATGGTAGATGTCTACCACGAATTTTCGCATCCGTATGAGATGATGCAGAACATCTGCCGCGGTCTGAAAACGGGTGGTAGGGTGGCTTTTGTAGAATACCGCTTGGAAGATGACAATGTGCCGATCAAACGTTTACACAAAATGAGCGAATTGCAGGTGATTAAAGAGGCAACACCCCATCCGCTTGTATGGGTAGAGACACTTACCGATCTACCGTGGCAACATGTCATCATTTTTGAGAAGATTGGTGGGCAATAAACAGATTACATTCGGTATCTTATTTAGCGGATGTCTTCTGAGAAAACTCGCTTGCCGCTTTAAAGACAGAATTAATTGCCCCAAATAGGACAGACAAATTATCCACGCTAAAACTCGTTCGATTTTGGATGAAGGTTTCGTTGACAAGGTATCCAATCTGCCACAACGTGCCGTCGCTGACTATACCGTACACGGGCATATCCGCGTTCGCGTTTATTTTTTGTACCGCTACCAATTCCGACAGGCACTGACCCCAACCTTGCTCAAAGTCGTTCTTCTTTGCCTCAACGAGTATTATCAACGGCGTGCCTACAATGAGTATGCCCAATTCGGACCTTGTTGAAACAAAGTAATCGGGCGTGCCGCTCAGCGTTTCATCGTAGGCAAGAGGTTCCTTTATCCATAGCGCGTAGTTAGCAGCGTACGCCTTATACACTTCCCGCAAAATAGGATAGATAACGGCTTCACAGCGCGCGCCCTCAGACGCAAAAACAGGAATATACCGTCTGCTAAATTCCAACTCTTGCAGAAATTGTTCCGAAGGGGACACGTCTTCCTCAATCTTTATGAAGTCATTTTCGATGTGTCGGATGCCAAATTTTTTCTGAACGTCAGGAATCTTCTTGAAATCACTAAATGCCATTGTAGTAACCCTCAATCTGCCTGCCAATTAGGGCATCTGAATATTCATCAAACGTGCTGACTCGTGTGGACAACAATGAAAAAACGTATTAACTACATAACTCTCGTTGAGAACATTGTAGGACATTTTTTTGAAACTGTCAAGAAAAATGTTTGACAAAAGCGCAAGCGTATCGTAATATTATAGCAACGTTGCTAAACCTTTCGCCTAACGAAACGTCACAATAGCCAAATCTGCTATAGCACGTCGTAGTTTGTGTTCTTGAGCAAACTGCAGACGACAACGCTGAAAAGGGAGAGAATTCCAGTGAAGATCGCTAATAATACGATTCCACTATTAGCTACGTTGGTATGTTTCTGCCTCGCCGTGTTCGGGGGGCCCTCGGCACCCGCGGACCATCACGAAACACCACAAGCTACCCTAAATTACAACCTTGACATCCGCCCGATCCTTGCGGACAATTGCTTCGCCTGCCACGGACCGGATGCAAAGACTCGACAGGCTAACCTCCGACTTGACACGAAAGCGGGCGCGTTCTCTGAACCCAGTGGATACCCCGTCATCGTCCCCAGTAAACCTGAAGAGAGTGAACTGCATCTCCGCATCGTATCCGATGACGACACCTACCGTATGCCGCCAGCCGACTTCAACAAGACGCTAACACCAGAACAGATTGAAGCCGTTACGCAGTGGATTCGTGAAGGGGCAAATTGGGAAGAACACTGGGCGTTCACCACACCCGTCCGTCCAACACCGCCTACCGTTAAGAACAAAGACTGGGGGCGAAACCCGATTGACGCGTTCATCCTTTCACGCCTTGAAAAAGAGGGTCTAACCCCTGCCAGTGAAGCGGATAAACGGACACTCATTCGACGCTTAAGTTTCGATCTTACCGGTTTACCGCCGACGCGCGAAGAAGTTCATCAATTCCTGGCAGACGATTCACCAGACGCTTACGAAACACTGATTGATGCCTTTATGGCGAAACCGGAATACGGTGAACATCTCGGTCGCTTCTGGTTAGATGTCGCACGGTACGGCGATACGCATGGACTCCATTTAGATAACTACCGCGAAATGTGGCCCTACCGCGATTGGGTTATCAACGCATTCAACAAAAACATGCCGTTCGATCAGTTTACGACTGAGCAGTTAGCGGGTGACCTCTTACCAGAACCGACACTTGATCAACGCGTCGCCACCGGTTTTAACCGATGCCACGTCACGACAAGTGAGGGCGGTTCGATTGATGCGGAATACTATGTCCGATACGCTATTGACAGAGCAAACACCACCTCGACCGTCTGGATGGGATTAACCGTCGGGTGCGCGCAGTGCCACGACCATAAGTACGATCCGATTACACAGAAGGAATTCTATCAACTCTACGCCTATTTCAACAATATCACCGAAAATGCAATGGACGGTAACCGTAAGGATTCGCCGCCTGTTGTGAAGTTACCGACACCAGAGCAGGAAGCGGAACTCGCTGCCTTTGATGCACAGATCACCGAGTTGGACGCGCAAACCAAAGCCCCTATCCCCGAACTCGATGCAACCCAAATCGCCTGGGAAAATAGGATGCCGCGCTGGACAACGCTGAAACCAACATCGCTTTACTCAAAAGGCGGAGCGACACTCGAAGTTTTAGAGGATAACTCCATATTAGCCAGCGGCACCAATCCAGAACAAGAGACCTACGAGGTTATTGTAGACCTGCCACCCGGTAAATGGAGTGCCGTGCGGCTGGAAGGTATCAAGCATGAATCTTTGCCGAGGGGTGGTATCGGCAGAAGTAGTAATGGTAACGTCGTCTTAACCGATTTTGCGGTCTTTATCGCGCCACCTGCAGCAGAGAGTGATGAATCCCCTGTAGCAGAAAGTAACGATAGCGATACCGACTCTGAGACGCAAACGGAAGGCGAAACTACCGACGCAGAAGCCGGAAGCACTCCTAATGCTGATGCCGACACCGAAGCGCAAGCAGAGGAGACACCTGACGCTGATACTGAGGCACAAGCGGAAAACGAAACTGCTGATGCTGATGCCGAAGCACAAGCGGAAAGCACACCTACAGATGATGCCGATGCTGAGACACAAGCAGAAAGCACGCCTACAGATGATGCAAGTGTGGAAAATGAAACTGAAGATGCCGAAGTAACCGATCCGTGGACACCTGTCCAAATTGTACAAGCGTGGGCAGACCACGAACAGGTCATGGGTGAAGACAATCTCGGTGGTGTCATCGCAAACGCGCTTGACGATAAACCGGAAACCGGATGGGCACTCGACAGAAGAAACGAGAATCGACAAGCGATCTTTCTGGTCGCTGCACCGTTTGGGATGGAAGGCGGAAACCGATTGAAAATCCGGCTTAAGCATGAGTTCGATCTGCGTCAGAAGCAATTAGGACGATTCCGACTTGCACTCACAGATGCCGCAACCGTTTACCCCATCGGTTCCAAGATCGGATTAGGGAACTGGCACGCTGCGGGTCCGTTCACAGCGGAACACGGGAACCTCGCCTTCTATCAGGTTTATGAACCCGAAACGAAAGGTGTCAATACAGGCGACACGTTTAAGGTGGACGACAAAACCATCAAATGGGAACAGCAGAGCCACTGGGTTGACGAACAGGTGCATAACGACATTGTCGGTGAAAACAGTGCCACCTATCTTTTCCGAAACATCTCCTCCGTTACGCAACAGAAAGCACTGCTGCATATCGGGAGCAACGATGCGCTGAAGGTCTGGATGAACGGCACTCAACTCCTTGCCAAAAACGTCCAGCGAGATGCTGCTGCTGACCAAGAACAGGTACAGGTGGAACTCAAACCCGGTAACAACACGTTACTCCTGAAAATTGTCAACTACTCAGGTCCCTCTGGTTTCTACTTCCGTATGGAAAGCGCGCCACCCATGCTACCCGCTAACATCGTAGATATTGCTGGCACCCCTCGCGGCGAGCGTGAGACCGCACAGAAGGATCAGATCCGAGATTACTATCGGGCTAACATCACCCTCGACAAGAGCATAAACGAAAATGCACACCGCGCGTTTGCAGATTTGAAAGCGGTTGTCGCTGACTTAGCAGAGACCCGACAGAAGCGGAATACACTGGACGGCTCGCTAACGACGACGCTTGTGATGCAGGAGCGGACTGAACCGAGAGGTGCCTACATTCTGGCACGCGGCGAATACCAGCACCCTGGCGAACAGGTTCACCCACAAACGCCAGCAGTGCTGCCAAGCATCGCAGAAAACGTACCTCCAAACCGTCTCGGTTTTGCCAAGTGGTTGCTTTCACCCGAACACCCGCTCACTGCCCGTGTTGCAATCAACCGCTTTTGGCAAGACCTCTTCGGTGCCGGAATTGTAGTAACCGCGGAGGACTTCGGAACACAAGGCACACCACCCGTGCATCCAGAACTCCTTGATTGGCTGGCAACCGAATTTATTGCCTCCGGTTGGGATATTCAAGCCATGCTCAAACTCATGCTTACCTCAGCGACGTATCGGCAGAGTGCAAAGGTCACGCCTGAAAAATTGGAACGTGACGCGGATAACGCCCTGCTCTCGCGCGCACCAAGGTACCGACTTGATGCCGAAACTGTGCGCGATAATGCGCTTGCGCTCAGTGGGCTGCTGTATACCAAAGTCGGGGGGCCGAGCGTCAAACCGCCGCAACCGGATGGTCTTTGGAAAGCCGTCGGGTTCACTGGTTCCAATACCGACACGTTTGTTAAAGATACCGGTGCCGATAAGATATATCGCCGGAGCCTCTATACATTCTGGAAGCGTACAGCACCACCACC
This sequence comes from uncultured bacterium, assembly GCA_964593655.1. GTDB lineage: Bacteria > Poribacteria > WGA-4E > WGA-4E > WGA-3G > WGA-3G. The sequence goes on from CAZQIP010000279.1 coordinate 28,747, forward strand.
ACAGATGAACATCTTGGACGCGCCATCGCGTGAAGCCTGCACAATTCGCCGTGAACGTACGAACACACCGATGCAGGCGTTAATGCTGATGAACGATCCACAGTTCTTTGAAGCGGCGCGCACCTTCGCGGAGCGAGCCATTAAGGAGGGTGGTGAGACAACGGAAGCACGCCTCGCCTACCTCTTTGAGGCAGCCACCGCCCGACTCCCGAAACCGAAAGAGGAAGCACTGCTACTCGAAACGTTCCAAGCACACCATCAGGAATTGGCGGCAAACCCAGAAGCAGCCAAAGAACTGATTACCGTCGGAGAATCAACACCTGATGAAACTTTAGACGCTGTCGAAGTCGCTACATGGACGATGATTGCGAACCTGATCCTGAATCTGGACGAAGTCCTGAACAAGGGATAATTACACCTAATGGGCGCGCCCTTCGGGCCGCGCCCATCATCGGATAACTTCAATGAAGACCCTGAAATATTTGTACACACTGTTTGTCCTTCCTATAATTACTGTGCTCAATCGTTCATCTAATGCGTATGTGAAGATCCCGGATGCTAACTTAGCGAGGGTAGTCCGAAAGGCACTTCGCTTGGATTCAAAGGCACGTATCCCGCTAAACAAGTTTCAAGGGTTAACACATCTGGATGCTAACAACAATCAGATACGCGATTTAACCGGGCTGGAAAAAGCCGTTGGGCTCATTGAATTAGATATCTACGCGAATCAAATTGAGAACCTAACACCGCTTACCGGATTAACGCAGTTAAGAGATTTGAGCCTGTCGAGTAATAATATTACTGACATCACGCCGCTTGCCGGATTAACGCAACTGAAACATTTATCTCTCGGCTATAATCAAATCAGCGACATTACACCCCTCGATGGATTAAAGCAGCTGAAAGACTTAGGACTCGGAAAAAATCTGATCCGCGATATTACACCGCTCGCTGAATTGACACAAATTACAGAGTTGGGACTCTGGGGGAATCCGCTGAGTGATATTACGCCGCTCGCCGGATTCACACAACTGAGATTGTTGAACATCCGGCAAAATCAAATTAGCAACATCACACCGCTATCGGAATTAACGCAAATTACGAACTTATGGCTGTGGGATAATCAGATTCGCGATATTACACCCCTCACGCAATTAACAAAATTGCGGTATTTATGGCTTAGTGGAAATGAAATTAGCGACATTACGCCCCTCGCCGGACTCACACATCTTAAAACCTTAGACCTTAGCAAAAACCAAATCACTGACATCGCGCCGCTCACGAGATTGACACAAGTAGACCAATTAGGGTTAGGCGGAAATCAAATCAGCGACATAAAACCCCTCAATGGATTAACCGAGATGACAGGTTTAGGGCTCTCGGAAAATCAAATCAACGACATCACACCCCTCACAAAACTGATACATTTAACAGAATTGGGACTGAAAAAAAATCAAATCAGCGATATAAAACCGCTATCGGGATTAACACAGTTGACGGAATTGCGGATCGGTGAAAATCAAATCAGCGATATAAAACCCCTCAATGGATTGGCAAAATTAACAGAATTAGGACTCGAAAAAAACCAAATCAGCGACATAAAGCCGATCATTGGATTGACACAACTCACAGATGTAGAGTTTTGGGATAATCAAATCAGTGACATAGAACCCCTTGCGAACTTGACCCAAATCACGAAATTAGGGCTCGGTGAAAATCAGATCAGCGACATAGAACCGCTCACAGAATTGACACAGACCACAGAATTAGGGCTTTGGGACAATCAAATTAGTGACATAAAACCGCTTGCGAACTTGGCACAGATGCAGCTATTGAACATCAGACAAAACCAACTTTCCGACATCGCGCCGCTCGCTAATCTCAAGCAGATAACACATCTATGGCTTAGCGGAAATCAAATCGACAACATTACGTTTCTTGATGGATTGGCACAATTGACACATTTATCGCTGGATAAAAACCAAATCACCGATATTCATCCTATAGTGAACTTAAGGCGTTTAACGCATTTACATATCAAGGGGAATCCAATTCAGGATATGGAATCACTCCGAAATCTCTTGAAACAACTGCCAAACTTGGAACTTGATATACTATTGCCTATTGAAGATTAAGGTGTGTATGAAAAGGTTTTGCATGATCCTTACTATTCTCATAACTTCTCTCAGTTATTCATCCAGCTATGCTGTGACAATACCAGATGTGAACTTAGCTGCTGCCGTGCGCGAGGCACTCGGTTTAGGTCCAACCGACCCTATTCCACAAATGGCGTTGGAAAAATTAGAGAATTTAGATGCCAGAGAAAAAAGCATAAAAGACTTAACAGGACTGGAAAAAGCAACAGGATTAAGGACCTTAGAACTTCGCGACAACGGAATCAGTAACATCAAGCCAATCGCGGAATTGACAAACTTGACAGAACTATCCCTCGGAGGAAATCAAATCAGCAACATCAAACCACTCGTTGGATTAACGAAACTCACAAAATTATCAATCTATCGCAACCAAATCAAGGACATCACACCCCTCACGGGATTGACGAAACTCAAAGAGTTATGGTGTAGTAATAATCCAATCAGCGACATAAAGCCACTCGCAAAATTGACGCAGCTCACAGAACTAGGTCTCAGGAATAACCCAATCGGTGACATCACACCCCTCGCGGAGTTGACGAAACTGGAAAAGTTATATCTCATAGAAAATCAGATTCGCGACATAAAACCTATCGCAGGACTGACCAAACTAACAACGTTATGGCTTGATAACAATCAAATTACGGACATCACACCACTCGCAGAATTGACGCAGCTCACAGAGCTAACCCTTATGGATAATGAAGTTAGCGACATAAAGCCACTCGCAGGATTGACACAACTGACCTGGTTACGGATCTGGAACAATCAGATTAAGGACCTCACACCCTTCACTAAGTTAGCGCAGTTGAAGTCGTTAAATCTTAGACAGAATCAAATCAAGGACATCACACCGCTTGCGGGATTGCCAGCGTTGACGGAACTATATCTCGGTGATAATCAAATCAGTAACATCACACCACTTCTTGAATTGCCCCAATTGACGAGATTATCCCTTGATAATAATCAAATCAGCGACATAAAACCGATTGAAGGATTGACACAGTTAACATTTTTATCTATTCACGATAATCAGATCAGCGACATAAAACCGGTTGCCGGACTCGTGCAGCTTCGTAACTTATTGCTCAACGGAAACCAAATCGATGACATAAAACCAATTGCTGGGTTAACGAAACTCACACAATTATGGCTTTCAGGCAATCAAATCACCGATATAAAACCTATCGCAGGATTAATACAACTGACAGAATTATTGATGTATGACAATCAAATCACCGATATAAAATCGATCACTAACCTAACACAACTAAAGCAGCTGTGGCTTTTTAATAACCAAATCAGGGACATTACACCGATCGCGGGATTGACGAAGTTGGAAGATTTATCTCTCTGGAAAAATCAGATCAACGACATCACACCTCTCGCTGAATTGACACAACTCACTGAGTTACGACTCCTATCTAATGAAATCAGCGACATAAAACCGCTTGCCAACCTCACAGAACTGACACAGTTATGGCTTGATGATAACCAAATCAGCGACATAAAACCTATCGCAGGATTGACACAACTGACAGACTTATCGATGCATGACAACCAAATCAGCGACATAAAGCCTATCACGCATTTGACGAAACTCACTGCGTTATCGCTTCAGGACAACCAAATCAGAGACATAAAACCTATCGGTAACTTGACCCAGTTGACAAAATTAGGACTGGATCGGAACCCAATTAGCAATCTCACGCCGCTCGCTAATTTGACACAACTCACTGAGTTAATGCTTCAAGAAATTCAGATTAGCGATATTGCACCACTGACTCGATTGACACAACTGACAGAACTAACCCTTTGGGGCAATCAAATTAGTGACATAACACCGCTGAACGGATTGACACAACTAACAGACCTCAACCTCTGGCGTAATCAGGTTAGTGACATTAGACCTCTCGCTAATCTGCCCCAATTGATAGACTTAACCCTCGGGATGAATCAGATCACGGATATAAAACCACTTGCCAACCTCACACAACTCAATGAGTTACGACTCCAATATAATGAAATCAGCGACATAAAACCGCTCGCAAACTTGACACAAATAACGGAATTACGCCTTGTTGACAATCAAATCAATGATATCAGTCCTATTGAAAATCTGACAAATTTAACGCGTTTAAATGTCAAAGGAAATCCGATTCAGGATATGGGACCCCTCGAACGGTTGCTGAATCGACTTCCGAATTTAGAATCAGACATCCAAGCGGAACTTCCAAATACATTTCTCCCGGACCCAACAATACTCGACCGCAATTTAGCCAACGCAGTGCGAAAGGCACTCAATTTAAGGCGCAGCGACACCATCCCCCCAAAGAGATTGCAAGAATTAGAACACCTGGATGCTAACAACAAAGGCATAACCGACCTAACAGGACTTGAGAAAGCCACAAGATTAAAAACTTTGGAACTGCGCGGGAATCAAATTAGTGATATTACTCCGCTTACCGCATTGACACAGTTGACAGGATTATATCTCAAGGAGAATCAAATTAGTGATCTCACACCGCTCAGTGAGTTAACAAAGCTAACAGAACTATCCCTCGGTGAAAACGAAATCAGTGACATCGCACCCCTCGCGAACTTGATGCAGCTGACGAAGTTATGGCTTTGGGGCAATCAGATCAGCGATATAGAACCATTAACCGAACTGACACAACTGAGAGGGCTATGGCTTCAAGACAATCAAATCAACGACATAAAACCGGTTGAAAAATTAACACAGTTGACAAAACTAAGACTCCATAAAAACCAGATCAAGGACATCACACCGATCTCAGGATTAATACAATTAGCAGAATTAAACCTCGGAGGCAATCAAATCACGGACATAAAACCCATCACGAGGTTAACTGGATTGAAATCGTTATGGGCTTGGCGGAATCAAATTCGGGACATCACGCCATTAACAGAATTGACCCAATTGAAGATTTTGTTAATCTGGGGAAATCAAATTAACGATATTTCATCGCTTGCTAAACTAACACATCTGACTGAGTTGGGGCTTGGGAGGAATCAAATCCAAGACATTGCGCCCATCGCTGGATCCACACAGTTAAGTGTTTTGCACGTTGACCGCAACCGGATCAACGACATCAACCAAATTGAACAGTTTACAAGTTTAACGAGTTTAAAAGTTAGCGAGAATCCAATTCAGGATATGGAACCGCTCCGCAAACTCCTGAAACAGATTCCAGATTTGGAACTGGATATACCAGCACCAGTGGAACTGGTGATTCAACCACCCCGTGCCAATAAGTAAACCATCGTGATACTGCAACCACGGAATAGGTATCGCAAAAGGAGACGAACAATGGACCCAATTAAGGAATATCTGAAACTTGAGACACGTCGACAATTTTTTGGTAAATGCGCGTCAGGCCTCGGCGGTGCAGCACTCGCGACACTGTTGCCGAACGCGATTGTTAACGCACTCGAAGAGCAAGCAGCACCGAGATTTGGAGGGCTACCAGAACTGCCGCACTTTGCACCCAAGGCAAAACGCGCTGTCTACCTCTTTATGTCCGGCGCGCCCTCACAACTCGACCTGTACGACTATAAACCGAATATGGGGGAGTGGTTTGATACAGACCTTCCAGAATCTGTCCGCATGGGGCAACGTCTCACAACAATGACTTCGGGACAGGATAAGTTTCCGATCGCACCTTCTATATTTGAATTCAAGAAGTACGACAACGGTGGCGACGGCGTGTGGATTAGCGAATTACTGCCACATACCGGATCTATGGTGAAAGACCTCGCGATTATCAAGACTGTTCACACCGAAGCAATCAATCACGATCCGGCGATCACCTTCTTCTGTACCGGCGATGAAAGTCCGGGTAAACCGAGTCTTGGTGCGTGGTTGAGTTATGGTCTCGGTAGCGAAAATAGAAACCTACCCGCTTTCATTGTAATGAACGCGACATGGAGCGGGCCGAAGGGCGCACAGGCACTTTATAACCGTCTCTGGGGTTCCGGTTTCCTCCCATCGGAGCACCAAGGTGTGCTGCTGCGTAGCCAAGGCGATCCGGTGTTATTCCTTTCTAACCCGGAGGGAGTCAACGAAAAAACGAGGAAACAGATGTTAGATACCCTCGTCGAACTCAACAAGGAACTCTACGAGGAGATCGGTGACCCCGAAACGCACGCGCGCATCTCTCAATATGAGATGGCATTCCGTATGCAGACGAGTGTCCCTGAACTGGCAGATCTGTCAAACGAGCCTGAGCACGTCTTAGAAATGTATGGACCTGAAGTGAAGACTCCTGGAACATTTGCCAACTGCTGTATCCTCGCGCGTCGGATGATGGAGCGCGATGTCCGACTCGTCCAAGTTTTTCATCGCGGGTGGGATCAGCACGGCGACCTTCCGAAAAATATCCGGAATCAGGCCCGCGACATCGACCAACCTTCAACGGCACTCGTTCAAGACTTGAAACAGCGTGGCATGCTCGACGAAACTTTAGTTGTTTGGGGCGGTGAATTCGGGCGCACCGTCTACTGCCAAGGCAAACTCAGTCGAGATAACTATGGCCGCGACCATCATCCGAAATGCTTTACGCGCTGGATGGCTGGCGGCGGTATCAAGGGCGGTGTTGTCCATGGCGAGACTGATGACTTTAGCTACAATATCGTTAAAGACCCTGTCTCTGTTGGGGACATAAATGCCACAATCCTCCATCAACTCGGCATCGATCACGAGCGGTTAACCTATAAATTCCAAGGACTTGACCATCGGTTAACAGGGGTTGAGGAAAAAGCACGGATTGTCAACGAAATCTTGGCATAGGGTGGTAAGCCGCGCAAAGGAGATACACGATGGACCCAATTAAAGAGTACCTGAAACTTGAAACGCGCCGACAATTTTTCGGTAAATGTGCGATGGGTCTCGGTGGTGCAGCCCTCGCTTCATTGCTACCGAGTGGTGTTGTCAATGCGCTTGAACAGCAAGCAGACACGCGGATTGGCGGCTTGCCTGAACTCCCGCATTTCGCGCCGAAGGCGAAGCGAGCTATCTACCTATTCATGTCCGGCGCGCCCTCGCAGATGGACCTGTATGACTATAAACCGAAGATGGGAGAATGGTTTGATAAAGAGCTACCAGAAACAGTACGGATGGGGCAACGCCTCACGACGATGACCTCCGGTCAAAGTCGGTTTCCGATCGCACCTTCTATCTTCGAGTTCAAGCAGCACGACAACGGTAACAATGGCGCATGGCTCAGCGAGTTGCTACCGCATACCGCTTCGATGGTCAAAGACATCACGATTATCAAATCGTTACACACCGAAGCGATTAACCACGATCCGGCGATTACTTATGTTTGTACCGGCAATGAGACCCCCGGCAAACCGAGTCTCGGCGCATGGCTCAGTTATGGGTTGGGCACTGAAAACGAGAACCTCCCCTCCTTTATTGTGATGAATGCCACGTGGACAGGCAGAAAGTCAGCACAAGCACTCTATAACCGGCTCTGGGGTGCCGGCTTCCTTCCTTCTGAACATCAAGGGGTGCTACTCCGGAGCCAAGGCGATCCGGTGTTATTCCTCTCAAATCCGAAAGGTATGAGTGAAAATGCACGGAAACGGATGCTGGATTCACTCGTCAAACTCAACGAAGAACTCTATGAAGAAGTCGGGGACCCAGAAACGCACGCCCGTATCTCACAATATGAGATGGCGTTTCGGATGCAGTCCTCTGTCCCTGAACTGACAGACCTGAAGCAGGAACCTGCCAATATCCTTGAAATGTACGGTCCCGATGTCAACACACCGGGTACATTTGCACACTGCTGTATCCTTGCCCGGCGGATGATGGAGCGTGATGTCCGACTCGTCCAAATTTTCCATCGCGGGTGGGACCAACACGGCAACCTACCCAACGACATCCGTAACCAAGCACGCGACATTGATCAACCCTCAACAGCACTCGTCCAAGACCTGAAACAACGCGGTATGCTTGACGATACCCTCGTCGTCTGGGGCGGGGAATTCGGACGCACCGTTTACTGCCAAGGCGCACTTAAGAAGGATAACTACGGGCGTGACCATCACCCAAAATGCTTCACGATGTGGATGGCCGGCGGCGGGGTCAAAGGTGGGATCGTCCACGGTGAAACCGATGACTTCAGTTACAATATCGTCAAAGACCCCGTTTCTGTTCGCGACCTAAACGCTACGATTCTCAACCAACTCGGCGTTGACCACGAACGGTTGACCTTCAAGTTCCAAGGGCTTGATCATCGCTTAACTGGCGTTGAAGAGAAAGCGCGGGTTGTTAGTGAGATATTGGCATGATGAAAAAATTAAAAGCGGTTGTTGTCGGCGCAGGTTGGTCGGCAGAAGGACACACAAAGGCTTTTCAACATTACGGTGTTGAAGTGTTGGCT
>CAZQIP010000280.1:0-1785 GCA_964593655.1 uncultured bacterium
GGACTAAAGAGGTTTTTGAAGTCATCAAGGTTTCCGCGTAGGAGCCGGTTCGGTTAGGAAACCGAACCTACCGGACCTGGTACCAAGACGGTTATTTTTTCTTAAATTGACACTTATGGTGCGGTTTGCAACCACACCGGATTTTAGGCAAAAACCCGGAATAACACAAAAACCTCTTAACTGAAAACTGACAACCGATAACTAACAACTATTCTACACCTCAACGCGCACAAACGCAAGATACGCGCCTGATAAAAGCACAACAAAAAATAGCGTCAACAACAGCAAATCTATCGCCGCTGTGTTGAAATCTTTACTAAAGTTGAATGTATCTTCAAATTTGGGAACCGCTTCTGGACTGACAGGCTTCTGTGACATCCCCGCACGAACTCCAATGATATGGAGACTTTCCGGATCCGCTTTATCAGTGTCAACAACGAACTCTCGGTATTCACGGGCGTACACTTTCACATTCTCTAAGAATTGCAGGTGCCGCTCGAAACCCGTTCCAGCAAAGGATTCAAACAGATGCTGAACGATTGTGACAGGAGACAATCGGGTGATGGCGTGTGCGCGATTCACTTGTGAAATCTGTTGTTTTAAGCGTGCCTCGTGCAAGTGTGCCTGCTGTTCAGCGTCTTTAGAGACGTACTCACCATCCACCTCTATTCTTTTTCTTGAATCTCCACGCGCCGCACGCCAACGAGACCAGTATTCATCCCGAAGTTCATTATGCAGTTGCCAAGAGCGTTCATAAAATCCGTGAGTCGCCTTGGGCGATGCGGAATCCCCCGCAATCGCAGCGAGCGTACCCGGCATAAAAACGACAAGAGAGACCCAAACCAATAGCAGGATCACCAGACTCACCGCGCTCCGTTGCACACGCGCCGAAACGAGCAGCCCTAACGCCAGAAAAAGACACGTGTAAAGCAGCGCAATAAAAAAGATGATGCCCAACCGGCCCCATGCCTCAGCATTGAGGTGGACATCGCTTGATGTCGAAATCACCAAAAGGTTCATCAATACCGCAAGCGTAAATGGAACGCTCAGGCTTATCAATGCTCCTAAAAATTTGCCAATCAATACGGTGTGACGCGGGATAGCATTCGCCAATATCAACCGCAGGGTACCACGTTCACGTTCACCAGAGATTGAATCAAAGGTAAACAGTAATGCGATCAGACTCAAAACGTAACCGATGATAAAACTCCAATCCACCAAGGTAACGTCTGGACGTAAATTCCCCAGACTGGTATCAACTGGCGGATATGCAAGTATCCAAGCACTTTCTAATCTGCTAGTGCCCCAACGAAGGAGGCCCCCTAACGCTTGCCCCGGTAAGTCAGTTTCACTACCTTCTGCGCAGAAATGGAGTGCCGACGGCTTTTTGTAAAGATCTCCAGGTCCCTTTTGTGCGAGTCTATACAAACTCTCATCCGCAGCAGCCGTTAAACGATTCTGGTATTCGGTGACCCCATCGCTATACACCTGGACCCGCTTCGGGTGTTCATGGAGATGCACGACGGCGTTGGTCAGCATCAAGCCGATAAGCAACACGATTGCGAGTGCAAACCGAAGGCTGTTGAGATTATCGTAGAGTTCACGTTTTGCGATATGCCACATAAGGAACCAGTAACCAGTTAACAGTTTTCAGCCTCCGCTCTTCGCGAGGAAATTGAGATGTCAACTCATACATCCTCAAAGTTAAATCATGAGATTTTTGCCAAACTTGCAACTTCTTATAGTAAAACCTATAATTAATGGGCACTCTCAAACAGTCTGAAT
>CAZQIP010000281.1:0-20855 GCA_964593655.1 uncultured bacterium
GACCAAGAGCGGGGTCGCATCGGCAATATCGCCTTTTGTGAGGGCGATGTGCGTTTTATCCGTTTCGACACTTTCGCCGGATGTATCTGTGCTTTCGTAGGCGTAGAGTTTGAATTCGCCGTGTGCGGTGGGTATATCCGCCGTTGCGACGCGCTTAATAAGCGTTTCTGTCTGGCGGCGGTATGCGATCAGGTCAGAGATTGTGATAATTTTAAGTTCATGTTGCGCGGCGAACTCCATCAATTCCGGGACGCGTGCCATGGTGCCGTCTTCGTTGAGTATCTCACAGAGGACACCTGCCGGATATAACCCCGCCATCTGTGCTAAATCAACGGTGGCTTCAGTATGTCCAGCACGCCGGAGGACACCACCCGGTTTCGCTTCTAACGGAAAGATATGCCCGGGACGAACGAAGTCTGAGGGTATCGCATCAGCATCAACGAATTTTCGGATCGTGTATGCGCGTTCTTGCGCGGAGATACCGGTCGTCACCTCTTTCGCGTCAATAGTGACTGTAAACGCCGTCTGCATCTGTGCTGTATTAGCCGCAACCATGGGTTGGAGTTCAAGTTCGGCGAGACGTTCTGAACAGGTCGGTAGACATATCAACCCCCTGCCGTATTTCGCCATGAAATTAATAGTCTCTGCTGTCACCTTTTCAGCCGCCATGATGAGATCGCCTTCGTTCTCACGGTCGGGTTCATCAACGACGATAATCATTTCCCCGTTTTCGATTGCGGAGAGTGCTTCAGGAATGGTATTAAAATTGTTTGGCATAATGGCTATCGTTCTATAGTTATCGGTTTGCCTTGCAGTGAGAGTTTTCAGTTATCAGAGGAATGATCGTCAGTTTTCAGTGGTCGGTAAATGCTTGTGGCGGTTACACAATATGTTACTGCCACAAGAAACCTCTTAACCGAAAACTGATAACTGATAACTGTTAACTAATATAGCCGTGTTTCGCTAAAAAACTCAAATTAAGTGTCTCGGAAGAGGGTTGCTCGGTCCACCCCTTCTCCGCTTCAGAGTTTTTGAGAAGCGTTTCAATATAACGCGCAACGATGTCAACTTCAAGGTTGACCTTTGCCCCGTTCCGTTTTGTCCCTAAAGTTGTAACCTGCTTTGTATGCGGAATCAAAGCAACTTCAAAGGCATCTGCGTGGATGCCTGATACAGTTAAGCTGATACCGTCAACGGTAATAGAACCTTTGTAGGCGATGTAGCGTCTGACATTGTCGCTCATTGTTACCAGCATCAGGGAGGCATCGCCTTCGTCCTTCCATCCGCAGATCATCGCAACCTCATCTACGTGTCCGAGTACAAGGTGTCCGCCTAATCTGTCGCTTAACCGGAGTGAGCGTTCAAGGTTAACCTGTTCACCGACGATCCGTTCGCCTAATGTCGTGCGGCGTAGCGTTTCAGCAGATATATCCGCCGTGAACGCCTCCGGTACAAGCGAGCGGATGGTGAGACAAGCACCATCAACGGCGATACTGTCACCGATTTCCGCATCGGAGAGAACGTGCCGCGCCTGAATTTCGAGGATAGCACCTTCCGGTTTACGCTGGATATTTCTGATGGTGCCGAGTTCTTCAACAATCCCGGTAAACATGCTATAGATACCCTTCAATGAGAAAGTCGGAACCAGGCATCTGCGTGATACAGATGCGCTGCAAGTGAGGTACATCTATCAAACTGGTAACCCCTTCGCCACCAATAGGTCCAGGCGCGTTCCGTCCACCAATGATTATAGGTGCAACGAAACACATAACCTTATCAACGATGCCGGCTGCGACGGCGGCTGCGTTGATTTCGCCGCCGCCTTCTATCAATAGGTTCGTTATCTCACGTTTGCCTAATATCTCCATGAGTTCCTTAAAACAGACTCGGTTTCCGTGTGTATCTGGCACAGTTATGACTTCCGCGCCTGACGCTTCGAGTGCCTTGATGTTTTCTATAGGTGCTTCTGATGTTACAGCAACAATAACACCGGCACTGCTTTCAGCGTTAAAAATACGCGCGTCCGGGGGCGTTCTCCCGTGTGAATCCATCACAATACGGATCGCATCCAGTCCTTGTCTGTTCTGAAGCCGTGTTGTCAGTGTGGGGTTATCACTCTCGACTGTGCCCCTGCCGACGAGGATCGCATCTACGGCATCCCGAATCTCATGACCGCGGTGTCGCGATGCCTCGGACGTAATCCATTGTGATTCACCAGAAGCGGTCGCTATTTTTCCATCAAGGCTCATGGCGATCTTGAGGATAACAAATGGCAGACCGGTCTGAATATATTTCGTGTGAACCTCGTTTAATTTTTCTGCTTCCTGCTGACACACGCCTACATGGACACAGATGCCCGCCTTTTCAAGTTGACGCACTCCCTTGCCCGCAACACTCGGATTCGGATCAACTGCTGCGATGTAGACCTCAGCGATGCCAGCGCGAATCAGTGCTTCTGTGCAAGGCGGGGTGCGTCCCCAATGGCAGCAAGGTTCAAGATTCGTGTAAAGTGTCGCGCCTTTGGCGTTCTCGCCTACGGCGTTCAGTGCATGGACCTCGGCGTGCCGGGTTCCCGCTTTCTGATGGTAACCTTCACCGATAATCTTACCATTTTTTACAATAACTGCCCCAACGAGCGGATTGGGACTGGTGCGTCCTTTTGCTTGCCCCGCCAACTTCAGCGCGCGTTGCATGAAGGCTATATGTGCTGCGTCCATAGCGATATGTTACTCACACCGAATGTCTGTTTCTACATAGTATATCATATTTGCGTTAGAAATCAAATCATTTATTTACGGGCATTCCGTTCTTCAATAGGCGCGAGTGTCAAATTGCAACATTCCACTGTAGGAGCAACTGTTGAGTCGCGAGACTTACTGATTGCTGGCTGCTGGCTGCTGATGACTGATTGCCACTTCTTTCAAAGATTCGAGAACTTCTGTCTGTTGGACGAGATCGAATTGGTGCGTGCCGATATACATGTATCTGATAACGCCTGTTTTGTCGATAATAAAGGTTGATGGACGTGCGATATTGTATGCCTCAAGGCTGAGCCAGTGATAGACGCCGTAGCTTTTGATGGTGCTTCGTGTTTTGTCCACCAGTAACGGGAATGTGATACCGTTTTTATCGGCATAACCGCGGAGTTCACGGGGCCACTGCCCGGCGATAGCGAGCGGTGTGGCGTTATATGCTTCGTAACCCTTGATATTCTCCTGCACTGCCGACAACTGACGACGACTGTTCGGTCACCAGGTCCCTCGAAAGAAAGTTAAGACGACATGTTGCGCGGCACGGTATGCTTCAAGAGAGATGTTATCTCTTTGATGTGATGGCAGCGTGAATAAGGGGGCTGTGTCCCCGATGTTGAGGATTTTATTTTTACGTGGCATGGGGATATTATAGAGGAAACGACGGTTGGTGTCAAATGTTTAGCATTTGGAATGGAACTATTGCGTTTGGGGATTGATAGAGATTTTTGCGAGAAAGGAGTTAGCTTTTCCTTTTCCACTGAATGCATTACCGGTAGCACCCAACTTAAAACGTCCGCCTTTATCAAAACGGTACGTGAGCCTCCCCGATTTACCGGGGACGATCCCCGATGCTGCGGTCAGTATAACTTCAGGCATTCCGTCCGCGGCGAGTTCGCTGTCGCTTTCAAACAGGATGAAAGCCCCCGCGGCCTCCGCGCTCCCCATCCAGAGTTCAATAGTGAGGACACCGCCATCTTTAAACGCTGTCGTATCAATCTCAACAACAGTGTAATCTTGATATTCAGCATCTGGTGTCCGGAAGATACTCAAAACATCTCGCGTAGGCTCCGCATCGTTGAGTGTAACGATCTGGGTCTGGGCGGTGAGAAATCTTGGCACATATTCGGATGGATTTGTACTTGGGGTGAACCCACTGCCTCTATTGGGTATGGTAGACTTACCGATTTGGGTGTGCACATCCGGTTTCGATGTGAGATTCAGGACAATCGGTGTATCAATGAGTTCTACTGTCATCTCTGATGTGGCATCGAAATTGTAAGGCTGCTGGAAGCGTTTCAGGTACTGATTGCTGATGCCAAGCGCCAGCACCACGAGGGCAAGCGTTGAAGCAGCGATTGCCCACGGAATGAACGGTTTACCACCGGCGGGGGCCACGGGTTCAATGCGTGAGATTTCTTGCATGATATTCTCGGTGAGATTTGCCCTGATTTGGAACCCTTCAAGTGCTTCTCGGATCATCGGTTCGGCTTTTTTGAGACGGAGCCGGGCGCGACGGAGTCGGCTCTTAACCGTGCTGGCAGATACGCCTAAAAATCGGCTAATCTCTTCGCAGGTCATCTCTCCGAAGTAGTGGAGCGTAACAACAGTACGCTCACTTTCCTGCAGTCGTGCAAGCAATTTGTGGACGATGCTGCGCTGCGCATCCGTCGCAGCTTTCGCCTGCTCTTCGGCGATGTATTGAGAATACGTCATCTTTTCTATCAGCGCGGGGTCCGTCTCTTCCAACGATTGCGTCTGCATCCGTTTCTTTCTAAGCCACGCGTGGCATTGGCGCGAGGCGATTCTATACAGCCAACCCTCAAACCGATGTGGATCCTTCAGGGTCCCCAGTTTTTTGTAGACCAGCAGGAAGGTATCCTGTGTAACCTCTTCAGCGATATGGAAATCCCCTATCTTCCGCCAGGCAAGCGCGTGGACAGACTTTTGGTATTTTTTTACCAAATGAGCGAAAGCACTTTGGTCGCCTGCAAGGCTTTGTTGGATAAGTTTGACATCATTGTTTTCCATAGATCACCTATAGATAGCAAGCAGTGGCCTTGCTTACCGATCAATTTTCGTTGCCCTTTTCTGGGGTAGGTTTCACAGAAAATTCCGCGAGGAACCCGTTGATTTTGCCTTTCTCACTGAGCCAACTCCCCGTAGCCCCCAACCGAAAAACGGTGCCTTGCTGAAAAGGATACTCGATTGTGCCTTTTGTGCCGGGAGGCACATCCCACGCCGAGATAAGCGCACTATCAGGAGGCCCTTCTGTTGGAAGCTCCGTATGACCATCATAAAGATCAAACGAACCAGGAGATTCAGCATCACCTACTGAGATGGTAATCGTCAGCATACCTCCATCTTTAAACGCTGTCGTATCAATTTCAACGACGGTATAGTCTTGATAACCCGGTCCGGGTGCCCGGAAAATACTGAGAACCTCTTGCTCAGGATGCGCACGGGTGAGCACAACGCTCAAACTGTCATTTGCAATAGCACCGGATTCGACAGCCGTTTCAAGGAACGTATTCCAATCCGTTGATGGCGGCTCCCGCGCAGGTTCAGGCAATCCCGGACGTTTCTCATCTAAGGATTCTTGGAGAAATAAAAGGTAACCTTTCGGTCCGTTGTACGGGGAAATCCGTTCATTGACGGGAAGTCTGCCCAGCACCTCACGATCCGTTGAGATCACTAAAGAGTCTGCTGGGGAACGTAACTTCCATCCTTTCATGATTGCTTGTGCTAATGGATGCGTTTTATCAAACGGTTTGAAGCCTTGTTGGATTCTCGCTGCAATAAAAGCACGCTTATTGCGGGTACGCCCTAATTCGACGTTTGATACCCAAGTATTGATGAAATTTTCGTTCAAGAATTTGATGATACGGTCGTCGGAGAGGACACCTGCCCTCAGGCTTTTGCCGCTCGCTCAGCACGACTCGTCAACTAACGGGCCATCTATGGAAACCGCATGAATCGGTTTCTGCTGTGCTTCTGCCTGCGCCAGTACCTGCTCCGGCGGCACCCAGTTAATTCGTTCCGATTTATAGAACTTATGTATCAGGGCACGTTCAGCGACTTCTGGGGTAATGGTTTCTATGAATTTGATGCTTCCGAGAAGTTCTTGATTTCCAGCGCGGAGTTCCATTTTCGAGCAAAAACCGGTAGTCGTATGAAAATGGGACTCGTTTTTATCTTGCTTCCAGTTAACATCGAAGTTTATGACGCCTTCAGGGACGTACATCTCAAAGAAGGCGACTTTCTCTGTGTTCCGGTCAATCACAAGATGCCCGGTGAACTGCGAAGGTGTAAACCACCCCTCTTCGAGTCTGAACTCTGCATGAATCCGAAACACGATGTCGGCGTATTGATCGTTGTAAGCGCGCAGGCATGCCCACAATCCATACGAATCTCCTGCGTTGATGTGAAGAAATAGATTAGGCTTTGGATGCAGCTGCTTGAGCAATGCAAGTACGCCGCGGACATCTAATGCCCAGAGTTCACCCACCGAAACAGGTTTGTTTGGCAGAAAGGATTGGAAAACCGATGTCGGATGCTGTTTTTCGGGTTCAGCAACCCGCAGATTTGCCAACGCGTCCCACTCCACATGGAAATTGGAGCCGGTGTTCTCAATCGGAGCGATGTAGCCTGTCACTGAGACTTCTGAAGTATCCGTAAGTTTAAGTGTAATTTTATTGTTCGCTGCCGAGTGATTATCGGCGTAGAGTTGTCCACTCATCACTATGAGAACGAGTAAGGTTATGGTTAAGGTTTTCATTTTCTATCTCCTTACAGTTCGCACAAGTTGAAAAATCTGTTATCTTGTGCGGCTGTGTATGTAGATTATAACATAAACGCTAATCCGTTGAGGCGATTTTATTCCATATTCCAGATAAAAACGGTGCCGTCTGAGTCGCCACTCGCGAGTGTTTTAGCTTTAGCGAGTGCGATTCCCGCCAGTGCTTTGTCTTCCAAGAATGCCACTGCCCCGACTTCATTTGTGTGTCCTGTGAATGTCTGGATGGAGTGCCCAATTGTAAGATCCCACAGCCGAACCGTTTTATCTGAACTCCCACTGGCGAGAAGTTTCGCATCTACTGAAAAGTCCATAGCCGTTATACCGCCTGTATGCCCTGTAAGCGTATAAAGCGGTTTGTCAGTGTCTGCTTTATTCCACAACTCAATCGTTTTGTCCGCGCTTCCAGTGGCGAGGGTTTTTCCATCCGCATAAAGGGTTAGGACGCTAACCGGAGCTGTATGTCCACTGACAACACGCCAATGATTGCCGCCTCTGAACTCAATAATGCAATCACTCATACTATCTAACGTTCTTGCTTTTGCCACGGGTGCACCCTTGTATGAACATGCGATTGCTATGAATGCAACATTCGTATCAGGGGAAGTTTGAGAACTCCAGCGACCGCCATCACGCGCATACCACGACCGAATTGTGTTGTTTTCGCTACTTGCACTCCAAAACCTTTTACCATCAACAGAGAACGCAACCGTATTCACAGGTGCTGTGTGTTCTTCGCGAGTATTTCTGAGTTTCCCGGTGTCGGCATGCCACAACCGGACCGTCTTATCCAAACCGCCACTGACGAGACGTTTGCCGTTCGGAGAAAAGGCGACGGCTAACACTGAGTCGGTATGTTCGGTAAATACCATCTGTTTTTCATAGGTGCTCGCATCGTAGATATAGATGCTGTTCGCAGCGGCTACAGCGATCCGATTTGTGGATCGAGAATAGGCAATAGCGTTTACAGGCCCCTCACCAACATCAATTCGAGCAATTGCACCCACCGGTAAATCTCCTGACCAGCCGTTTGCGAGAAATACAGCGACGGTCAAAATGGGAATAAAACTGACTAATTTCGTCATTTTCATATTGTTAGTCTCCCTCGTTTTTTGCAAACGCAGGTTCCACAGAGATTTTCGCGAGGAAACCGTTGATTTTGCCTTTCTCACTGGAAGTGCCGATAGCCCCTAACTTAAAGACTTGACCGCGATCAAAACGGTATTTGATGATTTCCTTTTGATTCGTTGGAATATCCCTTGCAGAAGCGAGTGCGTTGTCAGGTATGAGTTTTGTAGTATCCCCAGCAAATAGATCAAATGAACCGGATACTTCGGCTTCCCCGACCCAGACATCAATCGTCAGCACGCCGCCATCTTTAAACGGTGTCGCGTCAATCTCAACGACAGTGTAATTTTGGGCATCGGTCTCAGATGTCCGAAAAACGCTAAGGATTTCTTTCTCGGCGTGTTCATCGGTGAGTACAACGTTTAAACCGTCATCTTTAATAGCACCGGATTCGACGACAGTTTCAAGGAGCGTATTCCAATGTGTTGAGGTATCCTCACGGAACCCGGGGAGTTTCCCCTCTAAGGCATCCTGCAAAAATAAAAGATAACCTTTTGCACCGTTGTAGGGTGGTGTCCGTTCATTGACAGGGAGTCTACCCATCAGTTCAAGTTTCGGCGAGATCACCAACGAATCTGCGGGTGAATGTTTCTTCCAACCTTTCATGATTGCTTGTGCTAATGGGAGCGTTTTGTCAATAAGGTTGAACCCTTGCTGTTGTCTATAGGCTATGCGTTCTGGCTTCTTAGGCGTGCGATCTAATTCCGTATTTAATACCCAAGCGTTAATAAAATTTTCGTTCATGAATTCGATGTTTTTGTTGTCGGAGAGGACACCTGCCCTCAGGCTTTTGCCGCTCCCTCAGCACGACTCATCGACCAAAGGTCCATCTACAGAGATCACATGAATCGGTTTCTGCTCTGCTTGTGCTATCTCCAACACCTGATCGAGTGGCACCCAGTTAATTTGCTGTGACTTGTAGAAACGCAATATCAGTGCGCGTTCCGCGGCTGCTTGCGTAATGGCTTCCGTGAATTCAAGGTTTTCCAGAAGGTCTTGCGTTCCAGCACGGAGTTCCATTTTCGAGCAAAAACCGGTGCTTGTGACTATACCGCCTTTATCTCTCTTCCAGTTAACATCAAAGTTTATTACACTTTTAGGGACATACATCTCGAAGAAAGCGACTTTCTCTGTGTTCCGGTCGATGACAAGGTGTCCGGTAAATTGCGACGGTGTAAACCACCCCTCTTTGAGTCTGAACTCTGCATGAATCCGAAACACGATGTCGGCGTATTTGTCGTTGTAAGCACGTAAACATGCCCACAAACCGAACGAGTCCCCTGCATTGATATGGAGAAAGAAGTTGGGATTCGGATGCAGTTGCTTGAGCAAGTTTACGATACCTATCATATCTGGTACCCAAAGGTCACCCACCGAAACAGGGTTTTTCGGAAGAAACGCTTGGAAAACCGATGCGGGATGCTGTTTTTCAGGCTCAGCAACCCGTAGATTTACCAACTCGTCCCACTGCTTAAAGTTATCGGACAAACTCTCTCCAACCGGTGCGATAAACCCTGTCACTAATATTTCTGATGTATCGTCAAGGTTAAGTGTAATTTTGTTGTTCGCTGCCGAGGGGTTGTCGGCATTGAGTTGTCCACTTATTACGATGAGAACGAGTAGCGCAACGCTTAAGGTTTTCATTTCAAAATCTCCTTATGCCATAGATTCTTCTAAATGTTCAGGTTGGGGGTTGCGAAACTTTCCGAGTCGCCACTCCCTATAGACAAGGAAGCCACCGATCAAACATAAACATCCGTATAGCAAGGATTCTACCAAAGCAACTCCCATTAGGAACTCTGCAGCATTCATATGCCACACGCCGTCGTTGGCTGCCTCACGCGCTATCCATCGTTCCATATAGAAATCAATACCTTGTTCAAAAATCGAATTAAAGATTCCACCGGTCAGGAGTATCGCGCTAATGAGAATCAATCCCTTTGATCTCGTTCGTAAACATATAAACACCAGCAATACTGCGAGACCCAAGTATACCATAAAATTTAGAATGTAAAGAACGTTACTAAGCATTGTCAAAACCTCCTCTTTATGCGAAACGTCGTAGGTCTGTTATTTTCGGTGTCTGTGCATGTAGATAATGACATAAACGCTAATCCGTTGAGACGATTTTATTCAAGTCCCAAATAAAAACGGTGCCGTCTGAACTCCCAGTGGCAAGTGCTTTGGCTTCAGCGAATGTTACCCCTGCAAGTGCTTTGTCTCCTAAGAACGTCACCGCACCGATTTCACCAGTATGTCCAGTAAGCGTCCGAAGGTGCTGTCCAGTTGCGACATCCCACAACCGGACCGTCTTATCAGAACTCCCACTTGCCAGCAGTTTACCATTCACTGAGAAGTCCATGGCTGTAATACCCTCGGTATGCCCTGAAAGGATATGAAGCGGTTGATCGGGGTCTTCTATTTCCATATTCCATAACTGGATCGTCTTGTCCGCGCTTCCAGTGGCAAGGGTTTGCGCCCCCGCAGACAGGGTTAACACATTAACTGAATCTGCATGTGCAGATAAACCGCCTGACTTATTAAGTCCAAAAAGGAAAACAACACTTGCCTTAGGTTTAAGACCGCCTTCTGCCCAAACATTAACGAGGAATTCATCAGCTGATGCAGCATCAAATGCCCTGGCCGCGATTTCGCCGTCTGGTGCGAATGCGGTTGCAGTGAACGTATCCGTGGGCATGAAGTCTGATTTGCTCGCTTTTCCACCGTCAGCCGAAAACCAAGATCGAATCGCCGGGTCCGTGTTGCCGCCACTCCAAAACTTTTCACCATTCGCAGAAAATGCTACAGCATTGATAGGTCCCGTATGTTCCTCGCGGGTACTCAAAAGTTTACCGGTCTCGGCATCCCATAAACGCACCGTCTCATCTGAACCGCCACTCACGAGGCGTTTACCATTTGGAGAAAAGGCAAGTGATAACACCGAATCCTTATGTCCAGCAAACACCATCAATTCTTTATAGGTATTCGCATCATAGATACGGATGTTTTCTGCCGCTGCCACTGCAAGTCGATTTGCGATTCGAGAATATGCTATAGCGTTAACAGATTTCTGTCCAGTATCAATTTGGGCGATAGCACCTACGGGTAAGTCCCCAGCAAACCCGTTTGCGAGAAATACAACAACGGTCAAACTGAGAATAAAACTTATTAATTTCGTCATTTTCATATCCATTTAATTTCCCTCGTTTTTCCCGGACACAGGTTCCACAGAGATTTTTGCGAGAAATCCGTTGATTTTCCCGTTCCCTTTCGCGCTGGCGATAGCCCCTAACTTAAAGACTTGACCTTGATCGAAAGGATATTTGATGACTTCTCTCTGATTCGTTGGAATATCCTTTACAGAGGCAAGCGAGTTGTCAGACACGAGTTCTGTCGTGTTACCAGTAAACAGATCAAATGAACCCGCAGCCTCAGCATCTCCCACCCAGATATCAATAGTGAGTAACCCACCATCTTTAAACGCTGTTGTATCAATCTCAACAACAGTGTAATCGGACTTCCGAAAGACGCTGAGGATCTCTTGCTTAGGATGCTCACTGGTGAGCACAGCCTTCAAACCGTCAGCTACAATCGCGCCGGATTCGACAGCATTTTCAAGAAGTGCCTCCAAATCTGGTGGCTTCGGTTCCGAGGATTCCGCACCTAAACCGGGGAGTTTTTTATCCAAGGATTCTTGGAGAAATAACAGATACCCCTCTGCGCCGTTATATGGCGAAGTTCGTTCATTGACGGGGAGTCTGCCCATCAGTTCAAATTCTGGTGAGATTACCAAAGAATCCGCGGGTGAGTGTTTTTTCCATCCTTTCATGATGGCTTGTGCCAAAGCATGCGTCGTGTCAAACGTCTTAGATTCGCGCTCGCGTCTCTTGGCAATCGGATCCTGTAAGCTCGGTACGCGCCCTAATTCAGAATTCGGTATCCATGTGTTAATGAAATTTTCGTTCAAGAATGCTATAAGTCGGTCATCGGAGAGGACACCTGCCCTCAGGCTTTTGCCGCTCCCTCAGCACGACTCGTCTGCAAGCGGTCCATCTATTGAAAGGGCGTGAACCGGTTTTTGTTGTGTTGGTGCCATCTTCAACGCCTCTTCAAGGGACACCCTGTTAATTTGCTGTGATTTATAGAAACGCAATATCAGTGCGCGTTCCGCGGCTTTTTGGGTAATAGATTCCGTGAACACGTTGTTTTGTAAAATATCTTGCCTGCCGGCACGGAGTTCTATTTGCGGGCAAAAACCGATGTCAGTAATGCGCCCCCCAAATCTTTTCCAGTTGACATCAAAATTCAAGACCCCTTCAGGAACGTACATCTCGAAAAACACAATTTCTTGTTTAATTCGGTCAACAACAAGATGTCCAGTAAACTGTGACGGTGTAAACCAACCCTTCTCTAAAACGAATTCCGCATGGATGCGAAATACAATGTCAGCGTATTGATCGTTGTAAGCACGCAGGCACGCCCACAAACCGTAAGAATCTCCTGTATTGATGTGCATATTCAGACTTGGATTGGGGTGAAGTTGCTTCAGCAATGCCAACGCTCCTTTTTCCTCGATTTGCCAGAGGTTGCCGACCGCAACTGCTTTGTCTGGCAGAAAAGCTTGAAAAACCGATGTCGGATACCGCTTTTCAGGTTCAGCAACCCGTAGGTTTGCCAACTCGTCCCACTCTACATGGTAGTTATATTGTGTGTATTCAATCGGTGCAATAAAGCCTTTTACTAATACCTCTGATGCGCCATCAAGATTAAGTGTAATTGTATTGTTCGCTGCCGAGGGGTTATCGGCATTCAGTGGTCCACCTATCATGATTAGAATAAGGACAGCAACAGTCAAGGTTTTCATTTTAATCTCCTTTGTAATAATTTGCTACGCAACCCTTTCGGCAATCAAAATGGGTTCAGATACATCCACACTAACTGCTGAAAGTGAACGGTGAGAACAATTTGACCGTTCAATATATAGTGACGCGGGTAACAGACAAAACGGTTGCCTAATTTTGTGAGTTGTCAGCGAAATAGTAGTTAGTAATCAGCTACCAATAGTCGGGATTCTTATCCTTTTCCAGTAACAAGAGCCTCGGTTCCAAAACGCATCTACTTGTTTTTGGTCAAAGTATCCTTTAGGAATGTCAGGTATGCCTCGCTAATCGCTTCATTCTGCGTTAAATCCTGATAAGGTAAATGATCTATCAATTCCAATTGGGGCGATAGTACAAAACTGTTGACCGAACCATCTACTCCCCGCGCGACGGCTTCTTCAAACGTTTTGGAAACCGTATTTGCGAATTTACTTATGGACTCGTCCTTCGTCCCGTTTTGAAGTTCACGCAAATCTCTAATAAGAAGGAATACATTGACGTAGTGCTTATTGAGCAATTTGACGATTTTTGAATCGGAGAGGACACCTGCCCTCAAGGTTTTACCGCTCGCTCAGCACGACTCGTCGTCAAACACACCCCATGTGAGAACCACATGAATAGGGTGATTCTCCGCTTTCGCTTGTGCAACAGCCTCCTCAATAGAGAGCCTCTCAATTTCAGAAAACTTATAGAAGGAAGCCTCCAACAGATCTTTCGCCTCATTTTCGGTAATGGCAGTCTCCCAGACAACATCACTCTGGTCATGCGCGTTTTGTGCGATGAGTTCCATGCGCGGCACGTAAACCATATCTGCGCCTCCAAAGGCGTTGATATCAACATTGGTATTACGCGGTGGGAGATGGAGCCAAAAATCGCGAATCGTGCCGTTGTTCCGATTGAGTATCAACCGCCCCGTAAATTGTGCCGGTGTAAAGTAAGCGCGCGCCTCTTCATCAAGTTGGAATTCGGCATGGATTCTGAAGACGACTTCAGCATAAGTTGACGAAAGTGCGCGAAGACATGCGAAGGCACCCTCTGACTCCAGACCTACCTTTATCAGAGTTATACGCCGCCCAAATATCTCTATGGCACCTTCTCCGCCCGGGTTTATGTGCATCTCCGCGGTTGCACCTGGGTGAAATTGGCGGAGAAATGGGAGGACTTCGTTCATATCCAGTTCCCACACGTGTCCGACAGGAACGGATCCTTTTGGCAAAAAGGCTTTGAAAGCGTCTACCTCATACGCTTGACTGGCGTGCGCTGGTGAAAGGTCTTTAAATAGCGCAGCGTGCTTCGGTGAATGATCGGGTAAACCGAGCGAGGTGTCTGCAATTGGATCCCAATATGCCTGTACCTGTTGGATTTCCTTCGTATCCAGTGTTTTTCGCAGATTTATTTTATTTGTGGCGCAACTTAGAAGGCTTATGCATAAGCCGAAAGTTAATACTGCCAACACTGTAGAAATCAACCAGTTTCTTTCCATCTTTTATCTCCTTACAATTAACGTACCTAACGATTGATTTTTTAGGCGATTCTGTTCGCGTTCACGTAGAGCCGCGTTTCAATATATAAAGACGCGGGAGATGGACAAATCGGTTGCCTAATTCTGCAAAGAATTGGGGGAAAATGCACAAATTTTGAGAGGTGTCTACATATTTTTATATATTATCATAGCTTTTATGTCCGAGTGCATGTCTTTTTCTGATAGGACTAAGTGCTTTTGAAGTACGTCTTTTCTTGCAATTAACATGAACAAGGTGTATAATTACAAAGGAAATTGGAATTGTACAGATGACCGCAACAAAGTGCCGATAAACTTCTATTATGAAGATTAGACCTCTGATAAAATTAATTCAAGATGATGGATGGTATTTGGTCCGAACACGCGGCAGCCATAGGCAGTTTAAACATCCAACGAAAAAGGGCACTGTAACAGTTGCTGGAAAACCAAGTGCAAATGTTCGCCCCGGCACACTAAATAGCATTCTAAGGCAAGCTGGACTCAAGTAAGGTAGGTAAATTCATGGAATACGTCGTTATTTTTGAAGAAGATGAAAACGGTTGCAGTGCTTATGTGCCTGATCTTCCCGGGTGCATCGCGGCAGGTGATACAATAGACGAAGTGCGGATATTGATCGCTGAGGCTATCGAGTTTCATATTGAAGGATTACGGGAAGATGGGGAAGTAGTTCCACTGCCTATATCAAGTCCCCCTATTGAAAAGGAGCCAGGTGTGTCGGCGGCGTTAATTACGGCAAGAGCTTAGTTGTGTTTGACGGGGGTTCCTGTATCACAGGGATAACATAACTCCGGATGGCTACACCGTCCAATGTCTCCGTCTCTATCCGAGGATCGGGGGTTTGCCGATGATCAAACACGACGTAGTATCCATCCGTTACGCCTTCTAACTTAAGATACGCCGCAAGCTGCTTCTTGCCTGACTGATAGCGGCTCTCACCTCTCCAAATCTTGGTCTCAACGATATATTTTCGCTGGTTGTGGGTGATAAGGAGGTCCATTCTGCCGCGCCCGGTTTGCACTTCAATGTGCATCACCCCGCCGACGCGTCTCACAAACTCATCGAGATAAGCGAGCAAGAGATGTCGTCCTACCGACTCTTGGGGCGTATCTGGAACCTGCAGAATCCTGAACCCCGCCCGCGCAATAAAATCCCGGAAGTTATCAAGTAAAGATGCCATATCAATCCCGCCCGCAGGTGTGAGATATTCACGTCCGTCATCGTCCGTATCTTCAGGAAAATACGCCTGCTCCAGTCCATTTACAGTTGGCTTGAATACCTGCATAATGCAGTAGAGGTAAATTGGATTAAGGATCTCACACATACCGTCAGTGCTCTCTTTGATAACACCATAGGTAGCGAGTTCACTGATGATATCATTGCGTAAGTTGAAGGCTATACCTTCATCACGCGCCATAATTCGCATCAGAAGACTTTCAAAGCGTGGGTCTTTACGGACATTGGTTGTCAGATGCTCAATATTGGTATTCTGTCCGCGGAGAAGCTGCTCATGTGCTGTCGTCCAGTGCGCCATCGTAATTGTCGCGGTTTTTGGGATGTCCATCTCCTCGGTGAGAATCTGTGCGAATCGGTTGACGAGTACAGGTTGCCCCGCGGTTTGTTTATGAATGGATTCAATCACTTCTGGTGCGAAGGCCTGCCCGACTTCGTCCGTATATTGTCCGAGCAATTCTTGCACCTGTTCAAGCGTGAAGTTCGGCAAATGGAATTCATCTTGGATATTGAACGGGGAGATAGATCGGTCGTAGTTGAGTTGTGGGATCCCTTTAACACCAACGATACCAACGCTGTGTGGACACCGGATTTGACCGGAAAGGTAGATATAGCGAAGTGAACGCAGAAACCCCTTAAGAGCAGCACGCGGGATAGCATCAAACTCGTCAATGGTAAGGATAACCTGCTGCGAATGCGTGCCTTGAGAAAGGAACTTCGCAAACTCTTCAAAGAACTCCCGCATCGACACATGATCGGTTATCTCTGCGTTCACCAAAAAGCGCGCCAATTCATCGGAGGGATTCGTTTCGCGTTCTTGAAAAACCCCCTCGATTTCCTTGCAAATCTCCCTACGAAGGGAGGCATAAAAACTGGCAGGGTCGTAGTCCTCATACTCCTCAAAATTCAGTTGAATCGGGAAATAGGTTGAATCCTGAATAGCGAGTGCGTCAAGTGCCAAGCGAAAAAAGGTCGTCTTGCCGGTCTGCCGGGGCGCGAACAAAACAATATACCGCCCATCTTTGATGCGGTCAATGAAATCGGCGGTCTCCTCGGCGCGGGCGACCACATAATGTTTGTCGGGATACACACGCCCCTGGGTTCCAAAACGTCTCATTTTTTCTTTCCTTTGATAGATAGGATGGGCGCAATCTTTTTATTTCCGCTCCGTTTATGAAGTTTTCTGCTGGTGGTCGGCAATGATTTTTGCTAATGCTCGCAAGGCATCGTTGACGGATTTCGCATCGGGGAACATTTCGGCTACGTCGTCGTCAAGTCTAATCATGTTTTTGCCTGCGTGGTACCGTTCTGCGTATTTTCCACGAACGCCTTTGCTAAAATCGTATTCGTCAAGCATATCTGGATCATGTTGCTTGGATGTTGCCTGATTCATAAGTTTCCTTTTGTGGAAAAAGTCAAAGTTATTCACAGTGAATTATAGCAGGTTCATTTCTGAGAGTCAAGTTAGGCGGTTCGTGGTTCGTTTTTCGTTCAGATTGTGGTTTGCCTTGAATGTTCTCGCTGAAAGTACTATAATTTCGTGAAATAAAAATAATGATACGACCAAACATTAACCTCTTCTGTAGGAGCGAGCTGTGCTCGCGATCTTGCATACCAAACGTCTCTTCTGTAGGAGCGAGCTGTGCTCGCGATATTTTAGATCAAACGTCTCTTCTGTAGGAGCGAGCTGTGCTCGCGATACTTATCTCACACTCACCACACTTCACAAAAAACCGATCCTCGCAACTCCTAAAACCGCAGACATCATCTTTCAGTCATTTGATTGGCTCGAAACAAATGATCGGCTCAGGTGGTTTTGTATCTGTGTAATGCCGGATCATATCCACACCGTTATCCAACTCGGCAGTAAGCAAACACTGTCAAGGCTTATCCAATCCTTCAAAAGCCATACAGCGAAACAGATGAATGCGTGTTTAGATCGTAGCAGTTCGCTGTGGCAACCTGCTTACCACGATCACGGTATTCGACGGGATGAATCGTTGAACGCCATTATTGAATATTGTTATCAGAACCCGGTAAGAGCAGGATTGGTAAAGGCTGCAAGGGATTATCTGTTTTGGCGGTGTAAATATGAGATGGAATGAGGAAGATCGCGAGCGCAGCTCGCTCCTACCAAAGAGATATTGGATTATAATGGGGGTAATCCTGTGACAATCTCGACGGTTTTGAGGCTGACAGTGATGACGCTGGCGATGAGGTCTACGATATAGCGGGGTTTGTCTGCACGGTTCGGGTCGTTGATGATGCCGCTCCGTTTGTCTATCTTAACACGATACTGATCTACCACCCACTCCACAGCAGAACGTGTGCCTAACCGATAGTCATAAACCTCCAGAGGGATGCCGTCTATTGTAAGGAAATCGTTATATTTTAACTGCGTCTTGTCTTTGGAGAGTTTCATCTTCTCGACACGCCAATCTATCGGCATATTAGGGGTTTCGATGTTCTTTAGTCCGTCGTATTTGGGGACAGATTCATAATTAACGTGGAGGTTTGTGAGTTGCGCGCCTGCATTGGCGAACCCCCAGAAGTCTTTGGCGAAGGGGATATGGGGTAAATCGCGCTTGAGGTTCATCTCGTACTTTTCGCGATAGGTAGGATGGTGCAAGAGGGCGTAGTTGTAGTGGAAGATGTCCCACTTGGTGAGGGTGTTGTCATTGTAGTGCGTTCGGAATTCTGTTAATGCCCAATCGGTGATGTTTTCTTGTCGGTTCGTGCCGTCCTCGTCGTAGGTGTAGAAGGGAAAGCATTGAGAATCACCTGTAAGATGATAATCTGAAATGCCATTAGCCATTAATGTGTAAAAAGACGCACTCGTTCTAGACACATTGATACAAATAATCCGATTCTCTTTTTCTGTGTTCAGGGTGGGGAAAGTTACGGGGAACACGGACATTCGATGGTTTAAAGTCCTGTCAAAGCATAGATACATTTTTGTAAATGGACGAAAGAGGGACACTCGGAGCTGTGATTCTGTAGATTCAGCAAGTTCTCCTCGCTTTAGTTTCAGCTTTAAACCTGAACTCCACTTAATTTTCGTGTCATCATATTCGACAAAATCATCGACATCCCGCAAATTTTGTGGAATTCCGTTCCACCTGACCACGTGCATGTTGTAAAAATCACTCATTTGCTTTACGTTTTGAATCAGTGTGTTTTCATTGAAATTATAGAGCCATGCGTCTCTACTGGTTTGCAAACCAACACCAAATATATGAAAAATTACATTGACTCCAATTGCTTTTTGTCTTTTTGCTGTCTTATTTCCTATCGGTATAAAGGTGTTAAACTCGGTATGGAGCCCTTCAGTCAGCCATGTATAGTTTCCGTCAGGTGTTATCTGCTGCCATTCAATGTTTTGGTAATATTGCTTTGAATTGAGATGGTTATACTTCTCTTCCTTCTGCCAAAATTCATCAACTCGCGCGTAGAAAATTTTAGCGGATTTTGAATCTGTTTTCGTTGTGCCTTTCTTGATGAATAGATTGATGCTCACCCCGACCTGAATTCCAAAGACGTTATGTGTTGTTCCTGACAACTTTGGATTCTTACGAACGTTTCCACCGAGATCCAGAATATAAATCGCGTTGAAATCATCTGCAAGGTGTTTGCGCATACCATCAAATGCTACACTGTCAAGAAATCCGTTGTTTGTTACGAAGGAGACAATCCCTTCCTCTCCAATTCGTTTTGATGCCCACAATATTGCCTTCACATACGGATCCGAAAGGGCATTCTTGTTCGTTGCTTTTGAGTCTCGTGAATATGTTTCTCGCAATAGGTTGTCCATCGTCTTATACGTCCGATTTTTGTTATTGTCGTTCTCGTTAGCTTGCCTTGTGTTATACGGTGGATTGCCGATAACAACAAACATATCCGCGGCCTTCTGTCTCTTTACGCGTTCTGTGTTCTCACGGGTGAAAAGCTCGCCTTGCTGCTGCTCAAACAACTTAAACGTATCCGCAAGTGCGATGCCTTCAAAGGGTAGATACGTCCCTGTCCGTTGGAAGTACTCCTGCTCGATGTTCAGACTGGCGATGTAGTAGGGTAGGAGCATCACCTCGTTGCAGTGGAGTTCATGATGGTATTTCTCCTCTAACGCTGTGCCTCGGATGTCCCGCATGAGTCGGACGATGAAATTCCCTGTCCCAACAAACGGATCGATGATATGCACGCCGGTATCCGATAACGACCGACCGAACTCGATTTTGAGAATATGCTCTACACTGTTCACCATGAAATCGACAATCGGTTGCGGTGTGTAGACAATGCCGTGTGTGTCTGCGACATCCGCAGAGAACCCTTGAAAAAATTTCTCGTAAAACGCATTGAGGAAGTGCTGTTTTTGGGTGAAGTCTCTGCAGAGCATCGCGGCTTGCTCAATTGCGACGTAGAACCGGTCTAACGGTTTGAGGAATTCCTCGCGACTGAACGCCTGCCGGATGAGTGCGTCAACGACGTTTTCAATCTCACGTGCGATGATATTTCGACGGGTGAAGGCGGAGTTGTTAAAGACAGTCCGGAAGATGCGTTCGGTGAGGATATGCTGGATGAGCATCTCCTCGACGGCATCCTGTGAGAGTTCGGGGTTGATAGCGGTGCGGCAGGTTTCGTAGAAATCAGTGAACGCTTTCTTGAAGGCTGGATCGGTTTCGTGGCGTTGCTCAATGAGTTCCTTTAGTTTGCTGGCGAGGTCGGGAACATGTTCCCTGAAATCGGAGACGGCGGTGTGCCAGTTGTCCAGTGCGGGTGGGACGTAGGCGAACAGGTATTGGAGTGCGGCAATCAGGTTTGCTGGTTCGGTGATGTCTACGTCCAGTGCTATCAGTCTGTTTTGGTAGAGAATGGCACGCTGGGGTGTCTGGAAGAGAATATTGTCGAGCGGATAGCCTGCGTCTCGTTTCTCTTGTACGGCTTTGGCGAGATTGTCATCTATATCTTTCGCTTCCCAGTAGCCGAGCGGGAGTCCGTATGCGTCAAGGATTGCGCCGTCAATGACGATACGGTTTCCTTTTGGGGCGCGCATCGAATATTGCGGAACGAGTGTAGCGTTCACCTGCTTGGCACAGGATTGAAGTAGCGTATCAAAGGGTGAACTAACCGCGCCTTCGTGTGTGATGCCTTGTTGTTCGTATTGCTGCAGCATGGCGTAGTAGTCGCGGATCGCTTTGTAGTTGGGTTTAAGATTGAGTTTCGGCATAGGGGTATGATAGCAGGTTTCGCGGGATAGATCAAGTTGAAGGTGGGAGCGCATACATACTTCTGTGTACCTTCACAATTTCACCGGTATCGACAAGCCGTTTGAGTTCGTTTTTTATGGAGCCTGGATGTCCGTCAATAGTATCAATGAGTTCGGCTGTTTTTTTCTCGCCTTTGGCGAGTTGAGAGAAAATCTGATCCCGGAGAGGGACTCGGAGGGGTTTCCCGCCTCTAAACTTCATCAATATTCGGTTCGCTTGGCTTCTGGAGACACCCAAGACCTGTTCCACTTTTTCTCTATCGGATTCGGCAGTGAGGCTGTCGCGTCT
>CAZQIP010000282.1:0-17220 GCA_964593655.1 uncultured bacterium
ACGTAAACGCTGCTATCAATATCAAACAGGCAGGCTTGGCTGCCTAAAGTGGAGACGACGTAAGACGAGCTACCTCTCAGAGGTAAACGCTGTTGTCGAGGAAACACAAGCCCCTACCTTTAGGTAGTGGGTACCTATGACGAAGGAGAATCTATAATGTTTAGATTACGTGAAAAGTTGAAATATATGTTTTTAGGTGGATTGCTGACCCTTGTGGGTTTTATGTTTGGTAACATGAACAGCGAGACTACAGCACAATCTGGGTATGAAACCATTGATAAACTAACTGTCCGAGAGTTAATCGTGCGTAAGGATATAACGGTAATGAGTGATGATATGGATCCTCGGGTTCATATCTCTTGGAACAGAGACGGCGGACGTGTGGTAACCTATGGTCCAAAGGGGATGGGTGCCGCTTCTCTTTTGGTTGCCGAGGGTAATGGAGCTGTGACAACTCAGGGGTCAAAGGAGAAAACCGGTGCTACTCTCATGGTTAATGAGGGCGGCGGTATCCTCTCACTTTTCGCACCTGATGGAAAAGCACGGATTGTCTTAGGGATATCTGAGGGTGACGGTGTTACTTACTTAGTCGATAAATTTGGTGATGCGCGTGTGTTGAAACCTTAGGTAATAACGTATAGACACAATAGTTTCTGAATCACCTACTATACTACGGCCAGATTCCATAAGTCGGTATATTAAACACCATGCCCAATATCGTCCACAAACTTCCGACGGTAAATTGCCCCAATATCAGCCCCAGAAAAAACGGCATTGCCTTTCGATGTGCATTTCTCCCGCCGTATTTCAGCAGAAGCAATTTCACCACCCAGACGATACCCAGACTAAACCAGATATAATTGACCGCCCAGCTTCCGCACACGGTGGCATATGCTGCCGGATGAAATGGAAACCAGAGAAACTTCATTCGCATCAACATAAGAAAAAGCGAGAATAGTATGCCGATGCCGGTAAATCCTAACGCCCAATAGTCTGGATCAAGCGGATGTGCTAACCAATTCTGCAAATTCCGCCACGGTTCGGAGCCGTATATGATTGGTACGCGAGACATTTCGTGTAAAGCACCGAGTCGGTAAGGGACAGATATAAGTGCCCAAAATTGCGAGAGAATGCCGACGAACAGCGCAATAAGGATCGCAAATAGCATAAAACGGCTTCCGATGCCTGACGTTGAGGCGAGTTTGAAGCCTTCAAGTTGATGGGGCATCGGATGAGAATCGAAAGTGCGCGTAAAAAACCAGAAAAAAGAGAACATCGAAAGATTATTCGGTCCCAGCGGACGAGTGCCGACAGCAGCAACCATCACCCGTTCGGGGCCCGTATAGTGTAAGTCGTGCATCGGCGATCCGAGTTCGGCGCGCATCCGGGAAACCGCCGTTGAAAAGGCAAAATAGAGTCCAAAGAAGACAAGAATCGCCCAGAGCGACATACCGGCTTTCAAAGAAAAAAGCGTCAGAAACACAACGCCGGCAATAAGCGCGAGAACAAGCGTCCGGGGCGACATCGGCTCATCTCGCGTGGGCGTGGAATGGGTTTTTGCTCCCAGTAAATTCTGAAGGTATTTTCGGCTCCTCCAAACGGCAATCAGAAAGATACCCATGTATGCCCCAAATCCCTGGTAGTTGATGTAAGGATAGCCTGTTCCCTCTAAACCCACAACGCTGCCGAAGATCTGTTGTGCCTTCCACACCCAAAAGAAAAACCAGGTCGAAAACAACAGATCCAGTGGAATCAGAAATCCGATGCCTAACACAAAAGGATAAATCCCCAATCTTAGCCAACCCATTGCAGAGAAGGGTTTCTCTGTGAATCTGAAACGGTATGCTTTCTCGTATACGGAAGGTATCGCAGGAAAGACGTGGTGGAGACCATTAACAATATCGAAAGTCGCTACAAGCCCAAAACCGATCCACATCAGTCGATTCGTGAAAAAACCTTCGCTTGTCATTTGCGCCGGAAGTTGGATAATCGGGTACGCCAGTTTCTCATCTTCCGTCCACGGTTTCCGTACGATGAGGTTGATGCAAACCATCACAAAAAGCATCACAAAGAGAAAGGCAAACCAATTGATCACAGGCGTTAGCCAACCCAACAGATGCTGCTTTGTGTACAGCGTAGAATCTCCTTCGTAGTAGCCTGAAAGAACGCTCTTGTCTGCCACGGCGAGCCAACTCGGAATATACCGCCAAAACAGGTCCTTCCAATCGTTCTCTGGCGTTGCGAACCAGAACGCGTGCCCCAATGTGGAAACCAGAATCTCCATCATGCTGTGTCCCGCCGTGGCTGAGGCGACCGATAGCATGACGTAAATGACCAAGAGCTCACCTTGAGATAGAGCCATCTGAGGCAAGAATCGCTTGAATATTTGGTTGAGTCCTATCAACACGAGCACGTTGAAAACAACCGTGAAAATAAGCGAGACAATGGTGGGCTGCGCAGAATACTGCACAAGTTCAATATAGGTAATCCAATAACAATTGATGGGGATGAGAATGAGTCCAATTGCTATAGACCGCCAGCCGATTGATGAGAGCGGTTTTGATGAGGATAGGGTGGGTTTCGTGTGCAGCATTTCGGATCTGTTTTGGAAATTTTGACCCACAAGTTAGAAAAATTATGATACCTCTGAGATTGACGCGCATTCTGCAAACACGCCATCCATCGTCCTCAACGCCTTATAGATTTTTGCTATACTTGATAAAAATCGCTTTCACCTGTAATGTGCTTTTGGTGTCCGTGTTGACGATACTTGTGTCACCTATGTCATTGACTATGGTCTGTTCTCCAGTCTTTACCCGATCGAATCCTTCAAATATGATGCCATCAGCACCACTGTCGCGTGCCTTCTCTATTAACGTTTCTTGTAACGCCTCTGTGTCACCTCCATCTGCAGTCGCGTGTCCCATCACCAGATAGCCTTCGGTTACATCATCCTCTGAAAAGTAAACATCCACATGGGAAGTAGGCGTATAGGAATCCCCAAGATAATCGACATCAACATCATCACCACAAGCGGTAAAAAATAATAGCATTGATAGCATCAACACGATGATTTTTCCATTCACATTTGCGCGCAACATGAGAAACTCCTGATATTTGGTTTTCGATTTAAGGCTGATTTGATAATGTGTTACCGTTTCGATATGAGAAAACCAGTGGCAGATGTTCATCATCCGCCAACACGTCGCCGGTCTTCAACTTCGCAACCACTTCATCGGGCAACGCGCTTTTCTTGCCATTGAATGTGGCATCCTCCGGCATGAAGAGCATTGCAAACGCACGGCGGGGGTGCGTCGTCATATTGGGGCCCGCCGCATGCGCGACCATCCCACTGATGAATACACCCGCTCCGGCTTTCATCTCAGCGACGTAGGGTTCAATCGCTGCCCACTGCGGATATTCGCGGAACAGTTCGCCGACACCAGCCTCTCCGAGACTGCCACCCACCTCAAAGCCGCTCGTCTTATGTGTACCGGGCAGAAAATACAGACACCCGTTCTGAACGGTTGTATCGTCGAGTGCTACCCAGAACATGATTGCCTGATGCGAATAAAACGGGTCATAAGGATTATCAACATGGAAGTTCGTCGGATTTGCCCACGGTTGCTTGACCATGGCGTGATCGTGATACAATCGCACACCCGAAGTACCAGCAAGATCCGTTGCCAGTTTACCCAACTCAGGGGCGAGAATCAACTGTTTAATCTTCTCGCTCGTCTTCCACAAATTGACGCATTGAACGAAGACATTCCCGTAGTAACTGTCTCCCCCTCTCTGATTATGATAGGCATCGTCACGCCCCACATGTTGTGTGATAGCCTCGTCAACAGCATCCTGCCACAACGACAATTCGGTGCCTTGCAGGAAATCGCCAATAATCAGAAATCCATTCTCACGGTAAAATTCAATCTGATCGCTCGTAACTTGTGTGTTCATGGCATATTAGGTGATCCGAAATAGGTGCCTCTCAATCATAATTACTCGGTCGATGATCACCGAGAAGTCGTCTCTGTTGAGGATTTACTTGCGCGAGGATGGATTCATCAAACTGAAACTTATTCAGATAAGGCGGGTATTTCTGGGTGATCATCCGCATAGCATAGTGTACCTGCAAGAGATAACGAGTTTCGTCACTCGTATTGGCAGAGCCACGATGCCAGACTTCACTACGGAAAAGCACCACATCTCCCGCATTACACAAGATACTCTCTTCTGTCCGGTTGTTCCACTCCGTTGCGCCGTTGGGAGAGCATCCAGAGAAATGGCTGCCTGGGACAAACTTCGTCGGGCCCAATTCCTCATACATATCATTGAGATAGTAATGTGCAGTCGTAATGAAAATCGGGACTTTAACGCGTGGATCAGAACGCACATCTGCCGGTAGACTGATCGGCAGCCAATCTGTGTGTAACCCCTGATCGGGTCGTCCCGGGCCTGTTATCCACGATTGCATGCCGATGCAATGACAATCCTCACCGTGCGTCGCCTCAGCAACTTCAATAATCGGTGATTTATCAAGGAATTGGAGATACAGGGGATCGCGATTAAAAGAGTTGTTGATGATTTTGTTGAGGAATCCGTCGCCATTTTCAGGCGTTTGGTGTCGATCCAAACACTCAGGGATCGTCTCTAATCGATCCATAGTGGCTCGCAATTCAGCGACTTCTTCAGCGTCAAGCACACTGGGGAAATAGACATAACCGTCCCTTTCCAAGGCTTCGACTTGGCTCTCTAAGTCGTTATGTGCCACGAGTGATAGGGCTTTTGCCATTTTCAGTACTCCTTGAGGATTTTAAAAGTTGTCCAAAGTTTCATAATTTAAGGCGCGCACTACTGGCTATCCAATCGCTCGAATCCAACAAGGACACATCTAAAATTATGTGCTGCCTTCAATCATAATTACTGGGTCGATGATCGCCGAGGAGCCGTCTCTGTCGCGGGTTCGCTTGGGCGAGAATCGACGCATCAAACTGAAACTTATTCAGATAGGGCGGGTATTTCTGGGTGATCATCCGCATAGCGTAGTGTACCTGCATAAGATAACGAGTTTCGTTACTCGTATTGGCAGCACCACGATGCCAAACTTCGCTGCGAAAAAGCACCACGTCCCCCGCATTGCACAAGATACTCTCTTCTGACCGATTGTTCCACTCGGTTGCACCGTTTGGAGAGCAACCGGAGAAATGGCTGCCCGGAACAAACTTCGTAGGTCCCAACGCTTCGGACATATCATTGAGATAGTAATGAGCAGTAGTGATGAAGATAGGGACTTTGACGCGTGGATCGGAACGGATGTCTGCTGGTAGGGAGATCGGCAGCCAATCGGTATGTAACCCCTGATCGGGCCGTCCCGGTCCCGTCAGCCATGAATGCATACCGATGCAATGGCAATCCTCACCGTGCGCTGCCTCAGCGACTTCAATAACAGGTGATCTGTCGAGATATTGGAGATACAACGGGTCCCGGTTAAACGAGTTGCTGATGAGCTTGTGACGGAATGCGTCGCCATTTTCAAGTGTTTCGTCCCGGTCATGAGACGCTGGAATAGCCGGTAACCGATCCATGGTTACACGCAACTCAGCGATTTCATCGGCATCAAGCACACTGGGGAAATAGACATACCCATCCCTTTCCAATGCCTCAACTTGGCTTTCTAAATCGTTATAAGCAACGAGTGAGAGGGCGTTCGCCATTTGTGGTACTCCTTTCGGACGATAGCAGGGGGTCAACGCTTATCGCTATGATATGTTAACCACAACGAAGTTGTCAATGAAAAAAGTCCCATAATCCAACTATACTGCCTTGAGTTTTCGCCATAGGGTCGTACGACTGATCCCCAAACGTTGTGCAGCGAGCTGCGGCTTTCCATCGGATGCCTCCAAAACCCGTTGGACTAATTCACGTTCCAATGCAGCAAGTGGGTTGTTTTCCCTGAGTGCCTGCGTAACAATATCGTCTCTCGACGAAATAAGATCGAGCGGTAGATGTTGCTTTTCAATGCTTCCACCCTGACATTTGACGAATGCATGCTCT
The DNA here is from genome assembly GCA_964593655.1 of uncultured bacterium. Classification (GTDB taxonomy): domain Bacteria; phylum Poribacteria; class WGA-4E; order WGA-4E; family WGA-3G; genus WGA-3G. The sequence goes on from CAZQIP010000282.1 coordinate 6,055, forward strand.
ATGATATTCTCCAACTCTCGCACATTGCCGGGGTAGGTATAATCCATTAAGATTTCAAGGGCATCGGGTGAGATGCGATGAATGGATTTTTGCGTCTGTTGACTAAATTTTTCGATGAAGTGTTCAATGAGAAGTGGTATGTCATCTCGTCTTTCACGGAGTGGCGGCGGCGTAATCGGGACGACGTTGAGCCTGTAGTATAAATCCTCTCGGAAACGTCCGGCATCAATCTCTGTTTTCAGGATTCGATTTGTCGCTGCAATGACGCGAACATCTACTTTCTTTGTCTCGGTTGAACCGACCATTTCATATTCGCCCTCTTGCAAGACACGGAGCAACTTTGCTTGTGTTCCGAGACTTAACTCGCCAATTTCATCAAGAAAAAGCGTGCCGCCGTCCGCAGCTGCGAATCGTCCTTCGCGCGTTGCAATGGCATCGGTAAACGCCCCTTTGACATGTCCAAAGAGTTCGCTCTCGAGCAGATTATCAACTAAGCCTGCGCAATTGACGCGAATGAAAGGTTTCTTTGCCCGCTCGCTATTGTAGTGGATCGCGTGGGCGATCGGTTCTTTGCCGGTACCGCTTTCGCCTTGAATCAGGACAGTCGTTTTCATCGGTGCAACGAGTTGAATTAACTCGAAAATCTCCTGCATTTTCCGGTTTTTTCCGATGAGATTCCCAAACGAATGGCGCGCCTTGAGTTGGGCACTGAGTGCCTTTACCTCCGAGAGATCACGGGCGAACCCTTGGATGAATTCCCGCTCGTCATGTCGAATTTGGATGGCGCGAATTTCCAAGGGTAAGCGATTTCTGTTTTTACGGGACAACTCCGTTTGGAAAGTAATAGGGTTCTGTTGCTCCAGGCTTTTGAGCGTTTCGCGGGTATTTTGAAATTCATCGGAAAGCATTAGGTCACGCAGTGACAGATTGACGAGTTCTTGGTGTGTGTAACCGAGCCATGCACAGAAATTTTCGTTGACGGTAACGAAGGCTTCCGTTAGCGATGGACAAATGAAGATTGCGTCATTGGACATCTCAAAAAGTGTGCGGTATCGTCTGTTATTTTCGGCGAGTTTGTCTGTCCAATTCCCTTTTTCAATCAGAATTGAGAGTTGCCCAGCAATCGGTTTCAGTCGCCGAATATGCATCTCGGAGAATGCTCGGGGTTTTTCACTCGTAAAAAAGACGACCCCAATGGGTTTACCCTGCACCTTGAGCGGAAGAGTCAGGTTTGAACGCATCCCTTCTTGGACCATTAACCTCGTCCAGTTTGTCGGTCTTTTTGCGAGAATTTCCTCGAAATCGGCAATAATCCGCGCTTCACCTGAATTGAGGATAGGCTCAAGGCTTGACCCCTCGATTTTTGCTGAAAACCCGTTGTCCAGCAAGATTTTTTTGTTGGATTTCGTTTTGCACTGCACTAAATTACCGGAGAGCTTGTCAATGAGTGCGATGCCCAACCGATTATGTGGCACGATGTTCTGAAGCCCAGCGTGGATATTCTCAAATACTTCATCAAGTGTCTTTCCGAGCTGAATCTGCTCAAGGATTTCATAGACCTGATCAGTGCCGAGGGTTTCGCTAAAAAGGGTATCCGCCAGCCTATTGTTTACTGATGCCTCGGGGGTAATTGCAATCTGAAGTGTATCGCCTTGAATCCGGAGTGGATAGGTTCGGAGGTTCGGCGTGGTAATAGGGCATCCACTTTTCAGGTCGTATTGCCAACCGTGCCACGGACAGGTGATGCGGTTGTCTTCCAATACCCCTTGGTTGAGCGGTCCACCCTGATGCGGACAGGCGTTATTGACAGCATAAAACGCTTCGTCTCCGTTGAAGATCGCGATGTCTTCTCCCTCACACTTGACGACGATATTCTCTCCCGGTTCAATTTCAGTTGTTTTGGCAATATTAATCCACTTCACCATTTTCCCTCCACGCCTGCACAGGATTTGTTATCTATGGGTTACAGATTATCATAGAGTGCAGCGGATGTCAAGCGTTTTGTTTCATAAGTGAAAAACGTTTCATTTATGAAATAATCTTTATTTTTTTGACTTACGCAACAGGTGATAAATCGCCTTACTACAAACCCAGTCTCTGGTAAATACTCGTGCTTCTCAAAACAAGCTCAGTTCGTAGTAGCGCAATTCTGCGGCGTACTCGCCCAAATGCGACGTGCATTATTGCGCGTCGCGTCAGTCCTATTTCCATGATCCCTAAGCAATTAATTCGGACTTTGTTTCAGATTTGAAACACATCGGTAAAATCTAAAATTTCATTTTACCCTATAAAACGTTGATATACGTCAATTGTATAGGAACCTGAACACTTGGCACGAAACTTGCAACACTATTGTAAAGACAAAAGATAACTAACCCGATTTGGGTTAGACGATAAGGTTTAGCTCTAAACTTCAGGAGGATTAAGAAATGAGTCGTTATCTTGAACACGCTAACATGACCGTGAATGACCTTGAAAAAGCAATCGATTTTCTAACAACTGCCTTTCCAGATTTTCGAGTCCGGGGCGGTGGTGACAGTGCGAACGGAACGAAATGGTGTCATCTTGGGACTGACGATTTTTACATTGCCTTGTCAGACCGCAAGCAGCCGTTCACCGGTGACCGGAAGGGGAGCTATGTAAACCATCTCGGTTTCGCTGTTGATGACGCTGAAGGTATCAGAGAACGCTTGCTCGCTGCCGGATATGGAGAAGGTTTTAAAGTTGAACCCCATCCCTACCGAAAACGCATCTATTTCATTGATGCGGACGGTTTTGAATGGGAGTTCGTCGAATACTTCACGGAGGATCCAGCGAAACGCAACGATTATTCACAGTGAAAATAAATTCCGTTCGGAACGCAATACTTGATAAACAGAACTTGTAGGGTTAAGGCGTGGTGCTTGCCCTGCAAGTTTTTTAGTACCTTGCTGGATGTTCCAACTTGGAAAGTCGATGTGATACAGTATAAATGGCCTATTTGGCTCAGTCTTCGTCAATTTCCCAGGTGCAGTTGATATGACTGTCCTTGTAAAATTGCTTGAGGGCTGGTTTATCAAACCAGAACTGCATCTCTTTGCTAACAATATGACCAACACTGCTCACCTTGAGGTAAAGACCACCCGCTGTCCATTCGGGCATGATGTTATATTGTCCGGTTTGCGCGGCGTAGATGCTGAGCAGTGCCAACGGTTCCATCGCATCGAGATTCGCTGTTCTATGACTGTCCTGCAGAAGTTCAGCCACGCTTTTCCCTTCATGTCCCTCTTGTAGTTCCGGTTTATCCATGACCTTGCTGTGGAGGACAAAATCATTTTCAAGCGTAAAAAGCCCACTATCGGGGTGTTGCCTACCTTGCAGCAGGTTGTCGCCTATCCGCTCCGCCATCACCAGAAATTCTGCCTTCGGTTCGACCCGATACAGATCTACCAAAGCAAAGATATAAGCAGGTTCCAAGGCGGTTGTGTCAAAATTCAACGCCGGTGGGGAGTTTCTATCGGCGCCGATGTCTCCGATTCCGAAGGCTTTAAACATTGTGCGTAAGTAGTCCCTGAACGCAGTCCTGCCCCCAGAGACCCGATACCCACGCGCACAAACGGAGGTAAAGAGCGGCGTAATGTTTTGCGGTAAAAATGCCCCGCCTTCTTTTGCCCCGAAGTAGAGCTTTGCATCTCTGAAAGGTCCCTGTATCCGAAAATCTGTGAGGTCGGTCCCGTCAATAACGATGCTTTTCAGGGTGTTGTTTTTCGGATCGTAGGAGGCGTTGAGGAAACCGATGATGTGTTGTGTAACCGCTTCTTTGATGTGCGCCATTTCGCCGACACGACCATACTTTTCGGCATTTTCTACGATTGTCAGCATCCCCATTATCTGCGTAATGGTGTGGTTCAATTGGTTGCCTACATAGACTCTCGGTTCGGTCGCCTGCAGATATTTTCTACCGAATACATTCAGCCCGCGTTTGCTACTTTGCGGATGAACCAAATTGGGCCAGATGCCAGTCTCTGGGTCTCGCTGCTTTATAATCAGATTTAAGAGGCGTTCGCCCCACATCCGAGGTGCTTCTTCCTGCTTTTGGTAGCCCAAGCTATATGCAGCGTAAGCCAGATCGAGTGCCACACTGATAAACGAGAGATCGCCACTGATTTTGGGGGCTTTGTATCCGTTCCAAGGTCTGTTCCAGGTATTGGCATGATCGACCTGCTTTTTGAAATCACCGTGTCGGTTGTAGTGCAAGGCATCCCAATCCTTGATATTCGCCTCCCAAATCCGTTTCATCAGCATCTCACCACGGTCGGGATTCACGGCTCTCAGCAATTCCCAATACGGATATACGTCCTCTATTTCGTGAACAACACCTTTCATGCCGTATCTATTACGGGTGACCAAGTCCACATAGCCGTGTCCGCCCCAATGCAAAACACCGCTTTCTGGATACCAGTAGTTGTTGAACATGTATTCGGCGGCTTCTCCTGCGGCACGGACATACGTGCCATCTCCAGTGAACTGGCTTAAAGCAGCCAACAACCGCATCAGGTTCTGCTGATTCTGAAAGAAACTCCAGACTGTCGGTTTTGGCTCGGTGCCTGTGCGGTGCGAGGTCATAGATCTCGGTGCCTTCAAGTGGTCGATATGAAGGCAGTCAGCAAAGAGCGGCATCTCTTTACCGCTGTATCTGTCTCTGCCATATTCTATGGCTGTATTCGCGAAGAGACTCGCCGCTTTTAAGAAGCGGTTACCCTCTATTTCGTCAATCCCCAATCGATTTCTGCCAATCCATTGATCCAATCGATTCATACTCATAATCCCTCCATGCTATTTTTTTCTTTTCTTCCTTTCGTCCATGCGATAACGACGGATCCAAACACGGCAAAGCCAAAGAGCGTAAACGGCATCTGCCACAGAAGAAAGCTCATGTGCGTATGAATATAGGAGTGTGCCTTGAAGATGATGAACCACGATAACGGTGCCAAAATTGAGAACCACGTCGTCCAGATTAATGCAATATAGTGCGGTCGTCGCTCTGCCAATATCTCTTTATTGCTGCGCCAAAACAGCAGCGCAGACATCACAACAAAGAGAACGATCAGATAATAATAGCGGATTTTCAATAGGAAGTTAGAGACAAATGAATTTGCTTGGGAGAGATAGTTGTTGAGGTCAAAGAAAATACCGTTCATGTAGGTAATGACCACGCCTATTGTCCCTGCTTCGAGACTGGCAGCATATACAGGTGGATAGTCTTCTGCATTTGCATACGTGCGCTTTCCAAAAGACCAGATCACATGTTCAACGCCGTCCATGAACCCATCCTTCGCAGCACCGATCTGGAAACATAACATGATGAAACTCAAAAAAATGGCTACGCCTGATCCGAGTCCGGCTACAAGTGTCCACTTCACACATTGGCGACCGCTCCACTTGTCGAGAATCGCATAATAGACGAACGGCACCAGCATCATGACCAGCGTAGTGGTAATATACTCATAGCCGTTGATGAAACACTTAATAGAAACTGCGATGAAGATAACAATTCCAAACCTTATGAGTTGTCGGTCCAGTGTTTCTCGGTAGCGTTTAAGGAAGTACAGAACGGCAATCATCGGTAAATAGAAAGCCCATAAACTCCACCAGAGATTCTTTCCAAAGACCGTCAACCATTGAGACAACACAGCCGAACATAAGACAAATATCGCGACCCACCCGCCAAACGCCTCATAGAACCAACCTATAACCGCGGTCAATGCGATTGCTGAAAGTAAAGCTGTCAGGACATAGAACAACTTTAATTTGTTTTCAGGCGATAGCGGAATAAGTCTATCCAATAGACTAAAAATCATGCCTTGACCGGCAGGTTGTGAATTGTACGTTGAAAATTTTTCAAAGGAGAGCTCGTAAAGATAAGCGGTATATTGGGGACCCAGCGCTGTTGACGGTATCCATTCGGCATCCGTACTTTTCGCTGTCCCCCAACCATTCAGACCACCCGCTGAGAAGATGCCATCTTGGCGAGATTTGACCATCCTTCCCATGATATGCGCTTCAGTATCTTTCTGATGCGTGGCAAACCAATTCTGATCAGCAACTCGCCATGTGTTAGAGAAAAACCCGAAAAATAGGAGTCCGATTGATAGTGCCCAAACGACTATCTTCCTTACAAGTGCTGATTGACTGAGATGTTTAAGTTGCATATTGACAGACTCCCACTGCTTTAGCGGCGGAATATATTAAAGTAGCCGCCCTTTCTTGGGCACTTGCGAGTTCGGATACCATCGAGAGTCGGATGGCGGTGCTGGTTCCGGGGGTTGCAAAGAAGCAAACTCAGCCAACTTCGGTCGGATCTCGGCTTCCCAAATCCCCTCCATATCATCAAACGTCAGTGGCGTGTGATGCGACACCTCTGTTTTGTATGCCGCCAGCAATTCCTTCGTCTTTTCGCCGAAATGTGCCGCAATATCTGCCACCATCTGTTCACCGACTTGACGACTCGAAGATTCGTTGAAAGACCCCATTGCGAAATCAGGTGCGCGGGTATCATCTGTCGGCATCCGCGACATATCCACACAATCTGGTGCCACCGCCCAAAGCACAGACGTTTCACCGCGTCCGGCGTGCCCGCCCAATCCTTTACCGTCCTCAAAACGCTCAATATCCGCCCCGATGCTCATCGTCGAATACAGCCGAACCCCGACGTGTGCTTGCATAATCTCAACCACCACCGGCACGTCTAACCGATGCGGACCCGAATGCCCCGAAAACAGAATCGCACCGTGAAAACCCAGCGCATCCACCGCTCGAATATGATAACACATATTCTTCAAAAACATCCAAGGCGGTATCGCTGTTAGCCACGGTCGTTCTTGATTCACTTGGTTGTGTCCCCATGAACCGTAGCCACCAATCTCATGGCAGTGCCAGTAAAACGGCGGTGCGACAATCCCACCGTGTGCTTCTGCTGCCTGACACGAGCATTCGTGTGCCCGAATCGCATCCATCCCGACTGCGTTGTGCCAACCGTGTGGTTCGCACAACCCGTAAGGTAGATACACCATCGGACACGCCTCGAACGCCGTTTCTAATTCATCGGGAAACATCCGTTCCCATCGCACCTCATTGTGTCTCATACCATGCCCTTCCGATTATCCTCGTTTTTCACCGGGTTTGCGGCGATGCTTTGATGCATAACTATCGCCTTCAGGATCATACGAAACGAACACTTCTCCGTCTTCTACAACCAGTCGCGGTACAGTCCGGTGGCGACCATCGCGTTCGGGGCCGCGCATCACAGCGAATTGTGCCTCGGTCATATCTTCAACCATATCACCCCATCGGTCCTGAGGATCAAGCACCCCACCGCCCCAATTGACATTTTTCGATTGATACTTAATCAGGACTCCACGTCTGGGGATCGGATTCTTCCACGCCAAAGCACCGTGTGTGCAACCGCCGTCCATAAAGAAAAGCACATCCCCTGCCTTCATAACGGGTTGGACCACCAAACCCATCGTGTCATCGCATGTCCGAATACCGCGTGGCATGGAGTATTGCGTCTTATGGGAACCGGGGACACACGCAAAGCCGCCGAGTCCGGGTTCGACATCGCGCAACTGCCACGTAATCGTGACGGTCTCAGCATAACTGCGTCCGTTTTTGAAAGCATAACCGCGTGATGGTGTCATCGGTTCATTGCCATCGTGCAGTGAGTGCCCCGATGTGCCTTGAACCGCGCAGAATACGGTCGCGCCGCCCATGCGATAGCCGCTACCGCCCATCCAATTCATTCGCTGCACGACCTCAGGATGGGCAATCATGCGGCGAAATGGTGCGTTATAGGGTGCTGGTAGGTCCAACAAACCCGGCAGGAGTGGACGACCTGTTCCCGCTTGGCTGACTGATCCGCGCGCCAGTTCCTCGCCTACAACGATCCGATCTTGGAATTTATCCACCGCTTCATTTGCCTCAGCCAGCCACTGCTCATCCATCAGACCACGCACTACCAGATACCCGTTCAGATCCCAAAAGTAAAACTCTTTTTCATCAATCCCCGAATCTGGGTCGCGCATATAAATTGATGGATGAACGACGGACGGGTCTTCTTCTACCCACGTCTCTTCGCCATCTGTATTTATCACCGGGGGCGGACTTGAACCTTTATACCCAGGGACATACATGACTGCTTTTTGCGCAGGTGTTGCTTCCTCCGCCCATCCCGGTAAAGACTCGGTTTCCGAGTAAGGTCCAACTGGATTGGATTGAACCGCGGCACGCGCGGCATACCAGTAGCTCAGCAACCTTTTCGGTTCGTCTTTCCACGGTCGGACACCTTGGAGCGTGGGTACCGCGACCAAAAATAGATCCCCTGCCTTCAGTACCGGCTGCACTACCAACCCCATATCATCAACGCCGGTTGCCAAATCGTCGGGCGTTTCAACGTTACTCTTGTGGCTCGCCTGAACAACGACCAGTCCACCGTCGCCTTCGGAAACATCTTCCAATGCCCAAACTGCTTTCACACCCTGGCAACGCCTCTGACCGTTTTGTTGCCGATATGCCAAGGACGGGTTTCTCGGTTCATCGCCACCGACGAGTGGTACCCCGACTTCACCTTCCGGCTGTCCCAACAATCGAGGAGCTTGATCGAGTCGGAAACCGTGTCCAGCGATCTGGTTCAAATACCAGACCAACTTCGGGTGTACCAGTAGATCGCGGAACAATTCGCGGTGCGGACTCGCCCCACCTAACAACGTCTCACTCTCTCCGACTGCATCCAACGCCTCGTTGAGTGCCACCACCTCTTCTTGACTGAGAACGCCTGGAATGTGTAGGTAGCCCGCCACATCGAAAGCATAGTTCTCTTCATTCGTCATTAGTTCGTTAGCCATCTGTTCCTCCTGTTATTAATGGATGGTCAAAACCGATTTGGAATTCTGGAATACCATTTATATGTCCGATTCAGTTAGCAGTATTATCACACACTTTTCTGGCTTTGTCAATAATCAAGTTTCATTGGGTCAGAGCCATTCAGTTCTCCTATTTTTGGGGTCAGGTATGCTTTTAGGTAATCCTTGATGAAAGTAGGGAAAAAATTTATCGATCTCTTTCTCGAAATCGGATATACTCCTACAGAGTGGTATCGGAGAATCATCCATTGCGCGGCTTTGTAGCGAACGGAGTATCTATGAACATCGTCTTTCTATTCTCAGATGAACACGCCGGTGCTGTCATGCGGAATAGCGGGCATCCGGTTGTCCAGACACCACATCTTGACCGCCTCGCCGAGCAGAGTTACACATTCGACAATGCTTATTGCAATTATCCAATCTGTACACCTTCACGCTTGTCCATGCTCACCGGACGCTATCCGCACCAGATTGAAGCATGGGATTTAGGGGCAATCTTGGATCAACAGCACCCGACATGGGGCACTTATTTGGCAGAGGCGGATTATGAGACCGTGTTATGCGGACGGACGCATTTCAACGGGACAGATCGATTGCTCGGTTTCTCCCATCGCCTACTTGACGATCTACCTCGGTGGCGGCACACAACCGGGCGTCCACCACGGCGCACTTCAGACGCGCGCCGCGGCTCCAACTCACACGTCGCTGAATGCGGACCGGGGGACCATGAACACACCAGATATGACCGAAACGTCACAGACTTGGCAGTCAATTTCCTTCGTGAAAAAGCGGCATCACCAAATAACAAACCGTTTCTACTTTATTGTGGATTCATGCATCCACACTTTCCACTGATCGCACCGCCCGAATTCTACTCACCTAAATTTACGGTTTGGAAGCCCAATTCTTTAGACTTGGGAGGAAAAACCGCCTTCGTTAATGAGACCAAACCTTTGAAAAAAGATTTGAAATTCGGTTGAAAATGTAGTATAATTAGAGTATCAGGTTGGCAAGTATTCTTAGCGTTGCTACTTGGCAATGTACTTGCCTCCCACTAAGAAGGGGATAAACGCCTGCTACCTGATATACCATGAAATTAACCTTTAGATACCCTGTGTATCCTACCAAAACACAAGAAAAAACATTGTTAGACTGGCTTGACCACCTTTGCGCCCTTCAGAACTCTGCGCGCCATGATCGCAAGGTTGCTTGGGAGACAGAAGGTGAACGCGTTTCTTGCAATAACCAACAACGGAAGTTGAAAGTTGCTCGTGAAAAATACGCTGACTTTCGCGAAGTGCCGCAAGATATGCAAGTGTGTGCTTTGGAACGGACGGATAAAGCGTTTGACGGTTTTTATAGCCGCTGCGAGGCCGGTGCTGGGAAAAAAGGGTATCCAAGACATAGAAAAAGTATTAGGTCTATGTCGTGGAAACTCCGTAAACACACGCTTAAGAGTGGTGAACGTGTCCGTCAAAACCCTATCCGAGAAACGGAGACTTGGAAACATGACCGTTTGAAAGTGCCAAAACTCGGTGAAGTCAAGATATACATGCACCGGCCCCTCCAAGGCGATCCCACAGGCGTTACGCTCGTGAAAAAAGCGTCTGGTTGGTATGCTCATATTACCTGTGAACTCCCTGATACGCCGAAAGTTGAACCGACAGCAGCGATTGCGGTTGATATGGGAACGACGCATTATTTGACGACTTGCGAAGGCGAAAAAGAGGACAACCCTCGTTGGTATCGGACGACTGAAGGTTTAACCCGAAAACATTCCAAAGACCTGTCCCGTAAGAAGTTAGGTTCTCACCGTAGAAAGAAACAACAACACAAACTGGCTCTACACTATGAGCGAACGGTAAACAAACGCAAAGACTTCATCGGTAAACTCGTCTACAAACTCTACCACCACTTAGAAAATAATGTGTTGGTCGCCGAAAATCTCAACACCTCCAACATGGTCAAGAACAAACACCTCAGCAAGAGCATTTCGGATGCGTCTTGGGCAACCTTCTTTAAGTGGTGTGGGAACATAGCCGAAAGAGACGGTTTCCACTTCCACCAAGTCGATCCCAAGAATACTTCGCAAACATGCTCGTGTTGTGGTCAGAAGTCGCCAAAGAAACTATTGCTGGCGATCCGAACTTTTAAGTGTCAGTTTTGTGGCAACACTATGGATAGAGACCACAACGCTGCGCTAAACATACTTTATAAGGCAGCTGCTGCCTTTCGTGGAGAGCGGTGGGTTACCACCCTCTATGAA
>CAZQIP010000283.1:0-15187 GCA_964593655.1 uncultured bacterium
ATGTGTGTCAACGCTTCTATCAATAGGCGCGCATCAATCCCAAACCGTATCTGTCCAGTAGCGGATTCCACAGGAAGCGTCTCGTGTGCTTCGCCTAATTCCGGCGTATTCACTGAGACTTGGACCTGATCGGCATCAATCTCTACACAGATTGCATAGCTTTTTGGGTTTGATAGCAGTGCTACGCGCCGGCTCGCTTGAAGGAGCTGTTCTTTGGAGGCGATCGCAGTGCCTTCTGGTGCTTCCGGAATGACTTCTCGGTATTTTGGGTAATCGCCCTCGACCAGTCGTGTGGTTAAAGTAGATTTTTCATCAGCGAGCAGCACCTGATTTTCAAGAATTGAGATCCGCACTGTATCCGATTCAGCGAAAGCGCGCTCAATCTCTTTAACGGCTTTCAGTGGAACGATGAATCCTTCTACGTTCTCTGGAGCCTCGAACGGTTCGCACTGCGCGAGTGCAAGCCGATGCATATCCGTCGCAACGACTTCGGTCTTATCTTCAAGGAAGTTAAAATAGAGTCCGTTTAGGTAGTATCGCACATCCTCTGTCGCTGCGGCGAATTCGGTTCTACGGATGACAGCGCGCAAAGTTTTACCATCAATCGTCAGCGAATGTCCATCAACAGAAGGTAATTGCGGGAATTCTTCGTCGGGGAGTCCAATAATCTTATAGACCCCATCACCACAAGTAATTTCAACACGATCATTTGCCGTGGTTACGAAGCGGATCGTCTTAGCTTCGGGGAGTTCTTTGACGATATCCGCCAATTTTTTAGCGGAGACGGTGATCGCGCCATCTTCTTGAATGGCACCTTCCACCTTAATCTTAATCCCGACTTCCAGATCCGTTGCGACACATTCAATCTTCCCATCTACGGCTTGAATAAGAACGTTTGAAAGAATCGGTAAGACATTGCGTCCACTCGCTACACCTTGTAGTACTTGCAGCGCATGCAAGAGGTCATATTTTTCATCAAAAGTTAGTTCCATTTCCAATTTTCCCTATTAAGCATTTCAGTAATTCTAACAGAAATGCCGCGTTAAAATCAAGCACATTTGCAATGTGTGTTAAGTAGTCTCGACGGCTATGTAGGAACAGTTGTTTTGTTTATCCGCAACACTGTTCCTGTTAGATGTTGGTATGACTGAAAACCAGTTCGTTACGGCGAAAAAACGACCGCGGCTCTTCTAAGAACCCAAGCGCATCGGGTGTATAAGACAAAGATGTCTATCCTCGCCGACGGGTTTAAAGGCGACAGTGGTCACCGCAGTTGTAAATTCAATGGCGACAGATTCTGTTTCGATGTGTGCCAGTGCCTCTATCAGCAAGCGGGCATCAAGCCCAATGCGTTCGCGTCCATTGCAGGACTCAACAGAGATCGTCTCGTGTGCCTCTCCTAATTCCGGCGTGTTCGTCGAGAGATGGATCTGCTCAGTGCTGATTTCTAAACAGATTGCATGGCTTTTTGGATTTGATAGCAGTGCCACACGTCGGCTCGCTTGGAGGAACTGTTCTCTGGAGACAACCGCTCTACCTGTCGTGGACTCAGGGATGAGCGCCTGATATTTCGGATAATCGCCTTCAACAAGCCGTGTGGTTAAGGTGGCTTTGTCATCAGCGATCAGAATTTGATTTTCGAGGATTGAGATCTGCACTGTATCCGATTCAGCGAAAGTACGTTCAATCTCTTTAACGGCTTTCAGTGGAACGATGAATCCCTCTACATTTTCTGGTGCTTTAAGCGGTTCACAATGGGCAAGTGCAAGCCATATCGCGTCGGTGGCAACAACTTCGGTCTTATCTTCAAGAAAATTGAAGTAGAGGCCGTTTAGGTAGTATCGGACATCCTCTGTCGCTGCGGCGAATTCGGTTCTACGGATGACAGCGCGCAAGGTTTCACCATCGACTGTCAGTGAATGCCCATCAACAGAAGGCAATTGCGGGAATTCTTCGTCTGGAAGTCCAATAATCTTATAAACACCAGCACCGCAAGTGATTTCAACACGATCATTTGCCGTGGTTACAAGGTTTATAGCAGTGTCTTCGGGGAGTTCTTTGACGATATCCGCCAATTTTTTAGCGGAAACGGTGATCGCGCCATCTTCTTGAATAGCACCTTCCACCTTAATCTTAATCCCGACTTCGAGATCCGTTGCGACACATTCAATCTTTCCATCTGCGGCTTGAATCAGGACGTTTGAAAGGATAGGTAAAGTATTGCGTCCACTCGCGACACCTTGCAGGATTTGCAGCGCATGCAAGATGTCATGTTTTTCAAAAGTTAGTTCCATTCCCAGTTCTCCTTACTCAGAAGCGTTTCAGTAATTTTACCAGAAAAGTCGCATTAAAGTCAAGTGCTTTTTCAACGTTAACTAGACTTAATGGCGACGATAAAGTAGACTCCTGCCTGCGCCCTATGAACTGTTTCTGGAACAGGTTGTGGTAGACCGCGTTGAATTATCCGGCGTATGTGCCTATTTCAATCGGCCTACCTTGTGAAGTAAACCCGGTTCTACTCAAAAACATTTTCGATGTGGAGTGATTGCGCCATCTTCTGATTTTCGATTTCTAATTTTTCCCGACTCGCGATAACGCAAATCGAAGCTTTATCGCTGTTTGCCTCCAAAGTTTCGAGCAGTGCTCGTTTTACCGCCTTAGGTGTTGCGCGTCGGAGTTGGGCATATCTGTCTTCGATTACTTCTCGTGTTTGTCCAGTGAGGTAGTGCGTGAGAGCATCGGTTGAGGCTTGACTGGGGCGGACTGTTTTTTGGTAATCCGATGCTGTTGCAATAATAGCCTTATCAATATCCGATTGCGTCCACTCTATCTGTTTAACATAGTCAATGGTATGGGCGAAAACGTTGAGTGTTCGGGCAACGTGCGGGTCAAATTGCGAGCCTTGATAGATCAAGGATTCAAATGGGTTATATGTAAAAGCACCGATGTAAGCATTGCCTTTGAGCCGGATTTCGGGTAACATATAATCAAACATCAGGATATGTGAACCAATGGTCAAGAGGATTGAATCCGGATGCGAGTAGTGTGGTGCTGGCATTATCTGCGTGCAGTGCGCTACTTGAATAGGTGCTGCCAATCCTTCATGTGGTGGTGTATCAAACGATTTAAAACCTACCGGTGCTGAGATTATCGGTTCATCACGCATGTTACTGATCCATTCGGCGAACTGTCCTCGAAATACCTCAAAAGCTGCATCAGAACCGGTAAAACTCACAGTCACACGGTCTTGGACTAATAGAAATTCGCGAATCGCTTCAATAGCGTCGGTGAGTTCCTCATAAGATTCGTCAAAACGCTTGAGTAACATTTCATTCGTGCGAAATTGTGGCAGCCCGAAGACAGTTTCTTTCAGATACCCTCGTGGTGAAAGTCCACGAGCAGCATGATGGTTTGCGATACTTGGACCGCTATAACCGTGTATCATGTTCTGATACCCTACAACTGCTTGACTGAGTACGTCATAGAGACGTTCTTTATCGCGAGGGTTCACATCGAAAACCAAATCGCGCAAAACGTCCAAAGCATGCTCTATTTTACCGTTAAGTGCTTTGATATGAAACTGCATGTTCCATACAGGACGATTTGGATCAAGTGCGTGCTCGCTAAAATTTAGCGAGCATCCGATGCCACCTGTGGCTGCCGCGCGACGCTGTGCTATCTGCTCGTAACTCATCTTGCCTGCACCAAGTTTACCAATGGCATCGGTGTATCTCGGTAGATACTGCCAAAGGTGTTGCGGTAAACCTCGCAAGTCGAAACTTAGCACGAGATAGTTCACACCGTTTGAAAAAATGTCGTTCCGAAGTATAGGACATCCACTAATAGTCTCAACAGTTGTAGGAATATGCAGGGGTTCTTCGGGAAGCTCAGAGACACTCAGTTGTGGCAACTTCGCCAAATCCTTTGGTGAGTTGGGCTGCCCATTCAGACGTTCCAGTTCAGCGGCATCAGCAGCAATCTGTTTCATCTGTTCATCGGTGAGTTGTGATTGGATCGCTTTCAGGCGTGCATCCTCATCCGCATCCAGACGCGCCTGCATACCCGGATCAGGAGAGACTATAGTTGTCAACCGATGTGGGTTGTCAAGAAGCCGCTCACGAATCAATTCATTGAAAATATACGGATTTCGCTCCCAACGCTGTCGGATAGTAGATAGGTGCGTCCCCATCTTTAAAAAGAGGGTCGGTTCTTTTTCATATATCCATGTGTTTACGACACGCTTCATCATTTGAAAAGGGAAGTTCGGCGTAACTTCTTGATAGTCGTATGTGATTTGTTGGAATGCGGCTTCCACCTTTTCTTTCTCAATTTCTGTGTTGGCAATTTGCGTGAGTGTATTGATGACCAATTCCGTGAAAGTGTCAACGCGATCTGCCTCGCTTCCAATCAGACCAACACAGAAAGT
This sequence comes from uncultured bacterium, assembly GCA_964593655.1. GTDB lineage: Bacteria > Poribacteria > WGA-4E > WGA-4E > WGA-3G > WGA-3G. The sequence goes on from CAZQIP010000283.1 coordinate 4,427, forward strand.
TCTGTTCGGTCCTGTGTAATCGCTTAGGGAATCATTGAGTATATCAGTTCCGAGCTTTGAATCCATGATTGCCTTGCGGAGCGGTGCGCCTTCATTGCCAAACAGAATCAGGTTTAAGATACTGCATAGGATGACATCTTCGGGGTCGGTTGTCCCTCCGATGATCCAACTGAGCATCACGTATGTCTTTTCAGTGAGGGGTTCATCTGCACCAATTGGATAGGTATCTGTCACAGTTCGCGGGGATTTCCACCTCGGTTGCTGTGAGACTTCTGGGCGGAGGGGGTGTAGAAACTCTTTTGTCTCAGGCTTTGGAAGTGCCGCCAATTTATCAGCGAGAAATACGAGATAGTCGTCTGTTGGAATATTGCCGTAGAAGAAGAAGTAACAGTTGCGCGGATGGAAGTAGGTTTGATGATAGGTTTTTAATTGGTCATAGGTTAAATCAGGCATAACCAATGAGTTCCCACCACTATTACGGGCATAGCAGGTATCAGGTAAAAGTCCACTGGTCACAGCGAAATGTAGGCACGCTTCTGGAGCAGACAGACTGTTTTTCACCTCATTGTAGACGATCCCACTTATTTTTATATCACCTGTAGGCTGATCTGGATCCACAAGCTCAAGATGGTGTCCTTCACGTTTGAAAGTTTCCTCTGTCAGTAGTGGATGAAAAACGGAATCAAAGTGAACTTCTGCAACATTAAATAGGTCTTTTTTGACATTGTTTGAGGTGTAGTAAAAGGCGTGATCAATATAGTTCATGGCATTTGTGCTGTCAAAGGTTGCGAGGCTCATCTTCATGATCTCGAAGAACACCTCTTTTACCGGATAGTTGCGAGATCCTGCCATCACTGAATGCTCAAGGATATGTTGTAATCCTGTATCATCAAGTGTTGGGGTGATCGGACTGATTGAGAACCAGTTTCTGGAGTCGTCTGTGTAGAGATGCATCAGTCGTGCACCGCTGTGTGGATGCAAGAGTTCTATTGCCACCGCACGTAATTCGTCAATCGGTGTAACGGCTTTTACCTTAAAGCCGTGCAAGTGTTGACCTGGATAGAGGCTAACGGGTGGATGTTGGGCACCTGTTCTGTCTTGTCGGAATGCGTTGCGATCAATACTGCCTTTTGAATTCATCTGGACCTCCAAGTTTTTGTGTTTTAGGAATGCAAAATGGTTTCGGTCTGAGAGAAAGACAATTGCCTGCAGACCGAAGTTGCCGAGAAATATAATAAGCCCATAATCAATGATACATCATTGATATAATGAGTTTACGAAGCGTGCCTACCGGTAAATATCTACGTGTTTTCGGAAAACCGGTTATGCACGTTGTTTATATAGAGACATCTAACGCAAAAAAAGACAGTGAAAATTTTATATGGGATTTTCACTGTCTGATTTATGCATGTAAAACGCGTCCGTTTGCGCCTCAATTATTAACACGCTTTAGAGACGAAAACGGGCATGATTTTGTGAAGACTATAAAAACGAAAAGTAGAGGTTCTATTCGTTCCAGATGTCGATTTCGCGGTAGAAGCGGATCGCACCCGGATGAAAAGGTGTGCCTGTATCTTTGACAACATTTTTCGGATTAATCGCTTTCCCAGCACCGTGCCGTTTGACGACTTCCGCACGATGTGTATACAAGGTCTTCGTGAATTCGTAAACGATATTTTCAGCGACCGTCTCGGCGGTGATCAAATGCATCGAACCCACGTTCATACTTGCGAACGGCGCTGTCTGCCCTTTATAACTATCTGCTGGGATAGTTATGGCGTTAAAGAAAGGGTACTTTTCAAAAAGAGACTGTTTTGCCGCTTCATCGAGCGGAATGAAAAAGATATTTTGAGACGTGCTGGCTTGTGTAACCGCCGGTGTTGGGATCGCACCCCCCATAAATGCCGCGGCGGCAGAGCCATCCGCTAACAGATCGACCGCGCCAGTGTAAGTGCTGTTAAGCGGCGAAAAATCTTCGTAAGTGATGCCATGTGCCGACAATATTGGCCTGAGGAAATACTCAAAACCTGCGCCTGCGGGGCCAACGACAATCCGTTTTCCCGCGAAATCTTGGATTTTACGGATACCAGAGGACTGCGGTGTAATAAACAGACCGACGTTCGGAGCAAGTGTCATAACGGCACGGATCGGATGTTCTGTTTTCCACGCGCCTTCACCATGCACAGCAAAGTAGGAGATCGCGGCGTTCGCAAGTGCGAACTCAAGTTCGCCACTCACAAGGCGGCGGATATTTTCCTGTGTGCCTTTCGTGCTTTCAGCGGTCACTTCCCAACCCGTTTCCGAAGTGTTATCGCCAACGACAGCAGCGATTGCACTACCGACGACGAAAAAAGCACCACCTGTCGGGGCAGTCCCGATGCTGATGTGGACACGCTTTGCTGCTGCCTTCTCACCCTCGGCAGATTGACGTTTTTGGGCGTTATCGCATCCAAACCCTGTACTCAGAGCAAGGATGAGAGCAGTAATGGATAGGTAGGACGTGATTGATTTCATGAAATTCTCCTATAGATATGTGGCGCGCGTTCTATATTAATCGAGCGATATTTCAGGCGGCAGTGGACACATTTCTGCCATCGCCGGGAAGATGTGCGTTACATCTTTCCTAAACACATCGCCACTCAGAATGTCAACGATACCTCCCTGATGTTCCGGGTATTCTGATAGAAACCGCGCAAAGCTGAATTCTTTTGTATAAAAAGCGTAAACAAGTTTCCGAAATGCCTCCATACCGTCCACAAACGCCGGTCCGAAACTTCCGAGCTGTGCTTCGGAAAAATCATTTTTTTCAAAGGCTTCAATGATGACATCCGCCGCCATCTCACCAGATTTGAGTGCCAAAAACAGTCCAGTTGAGTAGACAGGATCCAAGAATCCAAAGGCATCGCCTACCAACACCCAGTGATTGCCTGCGATACGGCTGGCGCGGTAAGAAAAATCTTTCGTGGTTTGGATCGGGAGCAGCTGCTTCGCACCTTCAAGCCGTTGCTTCAGTGGTATACACCTCGCGAGTTCTTCGTCGAAGATTTTCTGAGCGTCGAGTTTACCCTCAGCATTTCTACGATTTTGAAGCAGATAGTCCAATTCACCTACAACACCGATGCTCGTGCGGTTATATGGCAGTGGGATTGACCAGAACCAAGAGTCTTTCTCTTCGGTGTGTAGGATGAGTGTTGCCCCCTCGTCAATCCCTTCGTCTCTATGACCACCTTCATAGTGCGTGAAAAGCGATGCCATTTTGAGGTTCGGCTCTATTGTGTTCAGATTCAGCTGCTTGCCAATGAGCGACCGCTGCCCAGTAGAATCGACGATAACGGTTGCGTGAAGGGTTTCGCGAGTGCCGTCTGTGTGCTGTGTAACAACACCGGTTGCGGTGTCGCCTTCAAAAAGGACTTCGCGCACGCCGACCCCACGGCGGACCTCTACACCTTTCTCTCTGGCGTTGTCCAAAAGCATCTCGTCAAATTCACTCCGTAAGACCTGCCATGTGACCGAACTCTCATGCGGATTGGTTTGAAAGAAGTAGAACGGTGTGGAGCCTTTACCGCTGCGTGAATAGAATTGGACACTATACTTCTGTGGGAAGTGGCTTGTCCGCAGTTTTTCGAGCATACCGAGCCGTTTGAAGGTCCAGTATGTCGCAGGAATCAGCGATTCGCCGATTTTGAATTGCGGTGTCGTTGCCCGTTCAAGCAGCAGCACGCGATGTCCTTGTTCAGCGATAAGCGTTGCAACGGTACTCCCCGCAGGTCCGCCCCCGATAACAATGGTGTCGTAGGTGTGGTGTGTGTTCATCTGTGTTCTGTAGGAGAAGTCTCTTTGAATTGTCAAGGACCTGGATCAATCTGCCGCTTTCTCGTCATCCGATTTCGCAGCTTCTGGTTTCTCATCCGGTGGATCCACAAATTTGTATTTGCCAGACTTCCGGTATTCTTGTTCTAATGCTTGATAGTGAGCGATCAGTTTGTCAACATCATGATCAAATCGTGCGGCGATTTCCCGCCGAATTCTGCGAATTTCGTCAATTTCATAATCTGACATTTTAGTCGTCAACTCCTAAATAATTGAGAGGTGTCGCCAATTCCGGTGTCGGTAAGCCAAGTTCTTGGTTTATCTGCCGGATGCGACGAATTTTGTTAAGGTTCGCAATATGTTTATAATTCCACGTTAGAAGAGCATCTACATTATAAAACGAGGCAATTGCCAAGTGAAGGGCATCCCCAAAAGGATCTCGAGGCATTATTAATCTATCAATATAGATTTGTGTAATGCGGCGAATTCTTGGAGAGATTGACAACATCTCCAAATTTGCCACCAAGTCAATCCGGTCTTGGGTTTTTTCACTTTTTCCGTCACTGAGTTCCTCAATAACAGCTAAACTTGAAACGAGGGTGAATTGGTCCGCGTATTCGGCCCACCATTTCCGGCTCCAACTCTGCATAGCGCGGGATTCAAGATCCCTGCGCAATGTGTAATAGAAACTCGGAATTGTCGTCTCAATGTAGACACGATATTGTTGTTCGTTATGTAACAATTATAGTCTCCAAAGATTTAGATGTCAAGGTAAACCATTTTGACATCAATTGATAGGTAATTCATTATGTTTTCGGATGCGATGTCCGTTCATCGGTGAAGCGTTTTGACTTAAGTTCATACCGAGGTAGCGTACCGAGTGACACGGTTTTCACGATGGCACGCAGACCTAAATCACCTCGGATCGCAGCGGCGACAGCAGTGGCGGTGTCAGCAGGATTTGGGTTTGTGGATTCAATCTGGATTTCGAGTTCATCAAGTGTGCCTGTTCCGTAAACACGCCCGGCGAACTCTTGGACATCCGAGAACTTGAGGATGATATTTTCAAGCGTTGCAGGGTATACATTCAGTCCGCGAATGATGAGGGCATTGTCTATCCGTCCGATAACGCCACCCTCAAGAACACGACTCTCTCTACCACATTCACACGCTCCCGATTTGAGTTTAACGTAATCACCCGTCCGATAGCGGATCACCGGCATACCGACACGCCCTAAATTGGTAATCACTAACTCGCCTTCGTTTGCGGGATTGTCGGTTTCTGGATCAAGCACTTCACAGATAAACTCGTCCTCGTTGAGATGGAGACCCGCCTGCGGTTTGCACATCACACCCCATGCCCCGACCTCTGTTGCACCGGCGTGGTCGTAAGCACGCGCACCCCAACGGGTTTCAATCCGTTCTTTTGTTGCCGGTAGACTCGCGCCGGGTTCACCTGCATGGAGGGTTACCCGCACTGAAGACGCTTCGCTAAGGTTTATACCGGTTTCTTCAGCCACTTCGGCAAGCCGCAATGCGTACGTCGGTGTGGCAATGAGCACTGTTATATCGTTGCTGAGGATGGCACGTATCCGCTGCTCGGAGGTCATACCGCCATTTGGAATTGTGAGCGCACCCAGCTGCTGCGCGCCGTGATAGGCACTCCAGAAACCGATAAACGGACCGAACGAAAAAGCGATCATCAGCCGATCCGCCGAGGTCACGCCTGCACCGCAATAGATGTCTCTCCAACATTTTCCCCACCAGTCCCACGATTCCGATGTATCTAACCATCGCAACGGTGAACCTGTTGTGCCAGAGGTGCGATGGAGGCATGTGTATCGCTCCAGCGGGAAGGTTAAATTCGTGCCGTAGGGTGGATGCGATACCTGATCCGCGCTGAGTTCTTCTTTTGTCGTAAAGGGCAGCTGCCGGTAATTATCCAGTGTTTGTATGTCATTTGGGTGTGTGATCCCAGTTTCGGTGAGTTTTTGTCGATAGAATGCATTTGTCTCTAACACCGGAGTGAGCATCTCACGGAGGCGATGTAATTGTGTTTGTATTTCCATGTCTCTCGCGTTTAATTAGTGGCAGTGTAACTAGTATAACCCAAGTTGATACTAACAGATTTTGGTGTTTTGGCTTGGGTATTTCTGCGGATTTCAACAGCACTTTTCAAGTATTTTCTTCACCCCGTAGGGGTGCTATGTCTATAGAAACGGTGTATCTAAGGGACCGCACCCCGTAGGGGTGCTATTGCTTCGCAGTGAGAATAAATAGGTGGCAACTTGCGTTAGTATAATATAGTTGATTAAGTGCTGCGGCGGATTCTCAGCCTTCCCGGTGAAATAACACTGAAAGCCTCAAGCAATTCATCTTCGTGATTTGCCAAAACTGTTGAAACACTTGTTGCTTTTGCTGGCAGAGATAGACCTGAAAGACGAATAAGCACTACACCCATGTGTACTAATCCTTGGCGAAAAACGAGTTCACCAAAGTCTTTATCCTGAGTGAGCAGTAAGGCACGGTTTAAGTTGGCTTGATGCAGCACTGCCTCATCATCAATACTGGGGGCAAATTCGGCAATGTATAATACGTTATGACCATTTCGTCGAAGTTCATCCACAATTAACTTGTCAATGCTCTCGTCAGCAAGTAGATTCATGCAGCCCCTTCAACTATTGGATAAACAACATCAGCTCGAAGCACCTGAGATGCAAAAAGAAGTGCTGCACGTATACCTTCCTCAGTCAAGCGTGGGTGTGCCTCAAGTAATTGTTCGATCGTCTCGCCCGCGGCAAGCTTTTCTAAAATTAATTCGACAGAGATGCGGGTGCCGGCGATAACAGGTTTACCCATCATAATTGACGGATTAGATTCGATTAGTTTAGCATTCATATCTTCTCTCCTTCCAAGACAGAAATATATCTTTTGAATAAGGTCATTTAGGTGTATCGCGTGTTCTGATATTCGGCGGCATAGAACGTTGGCAGCAAACTATCAACTCGGAGCAATCCGCGCTGCGTCAGTTGGATTTCATCTGATGCAGCGTTGACGCGTAGCATACCGTCGTTTTGCAGCTTTTCATAAGGTTCAGCAAAAATCTCAAGGATGTCTGCGTTGAATTTCGTTTTGAAATAGGAAGGACTAATTTTGCCAAGTTTGAGCTGCAGTATCATTTCCCGGGTCAAGCGTTCCGATTCAGTCGGTTTCAGTGCGCGGTAGACTGGAAGACTGTCTGCTTCAAGGCTACCGAGATAGTCGCCCCATGAAGGTGCGTTCTGAAAATGGATCCCGCTGAGATGTGAGAAGGAGGCAACGCCTGTGCCTATCATATCACTCCCCTGCCAGACTGCGTCGCGATAGACGAATTGACAGTTTTTGTCTTTCTTGAGGACGGTGTACGCGCTGGATTGTGTGTAACCGGCTTGCCTGAACTGTTCAAAGGCGTATTGGTGCCATTCGCGCTTGAGTTTCCAATCCGCCACCGGTAGTGCGTCGCCACCGAGGATGTCTTTGGAATAAACGGTATTGAACGGCAATTCAAGTTGATAGACAGTGACACTATCCGGATCAAGTTCAATTGTTTTTCTAACGGTTTCGCGCCAACTTTCCCATGTTTCACCTATCATGCCTGAAATGAGGTCAATGTTCACTTGATCGAATGCCAAAGTCTTTATCCACGGTGCGATACGATAGACCTCTTTGGAAAGATGGGCTCTGCCGTTTTCAGCAAGGATTTCGTCGTTCAGATTCTCAACGCCGAGACTTAAACGCGTTACACCGATTGCTTTGATGGCATCGAGTTTCTTTTCTGTCAAGGTGCCGGGTTCACACTCAAATGCTATCTCTTCAGCTGCGTCCCACGGCATTACCTGTTTCACTCTATCAACGAGAGCCGTCAAGTGTTTGACACTGATATAGGACGGGGTGCCACCGCCAAAATAGACAAATCTTAGCGGACGCCCTGCGATTGCGGGTTGTTCGCTATAAAGTTCGATCTCTTTTCCAAGTGCGTTCAGATAGGTGTCAATTTCGGAACTGTTTTTGTCAGTATAGACGCGAAAATAACAGAATTTGCACCGTTTCCGACAGAAAGGGATATGGAGGTAAAGCCCTAAGGTCGCTTCTGGACGCGGGGATTCGTTTAGTACGCGATGTACCTCTGGCACATCAGATTCACCCCATGTGGAATACGGTGGGTAGTTGGAAACGAAAACGCTCCCTACGGTTGTATCCTTTGAATCTATGCCTGCTGTTGCAGGTTCCGCTAAGGGCGTTGCTTGCGAGCCCGTGTTTAACTGTGTTTTAGACATGATCTATTTTTCTCCAAAGCAGTAAAGAATCCCATCTTCTGTACCGATGTAAATTTTACCATCCGAGACGCTCGGTGAGCCAACGATAGATGAACCTGTTGCGAATTCCCATACCGATTCCCCAGTCGTAATATCTAAGGCGATAAACAACCCACGAGTCGTCCCCAAAAAAGCACGCGTGCCAGCAATAACAGCAGAGGACTCAATACTGGATTTAGTGCGATAAGTCCATATCGGTTCTCCGGTCTCCCGCGAGAGAGCGTGCACCATCTTATCGCGTCCGCCAATAATCACACTATCCTCGGTGAGGGTGGCTGAGGCGAAAAACGGAAATTGCCGTTTCGGATGCCGATACCGCCACGCGATCTCCGCAGTATCTAACGCGACTCCCAATATTTCGGTGCCATACGTGCCACAATAGACCCTATTTTGTGAAATTGCAGGGCTTGCGGCGACATACGCCCCGAGGTCCACCTGTTCAGTCTGTATGCCATCGTCGATATTGATAACGCGGAGGTAACTGTCGCATCCAGTGACAATCACAAAGTTCTTGGCATCACCAGATCCGCTTACAGGCTGAGTCCAGACACCAGGGGTACCATGGACATACCCTTCCGTCTCAAATTTCCAGACCAACGCTCCATTTTCGGTGTTGAGGCAGTAGAGAAATCCGTCGTAGGAGCCAAACAACACACGGTCGCCAGCAAAATTTGCCGATGATATAATTTCACCCTCTGTCCGAAACTGCCATTTCATGGCGTGGGTGTTGATATCCACTGCATGAAAGACACCGTCGCCATCACCGAAGTAGATGACGCCATCGTGGATAGCGGCGGACGCTTTGATTGAACTGTTCGTCTGGTAGATCCATTTTTTTTCGCCTGTTTCGGCATCAATGGCGTAGAGGATCCCATCCAACGCACCAACATAGACCGTCCCATCAACGACTGCAGCGGTGGACTCAATCATGTCTCCCGCTTGAAAAGTCCAGAGCAATTGGGGGGTGTCAGGGAGTTCGGAGTCCGCCACACCCGTGAGTTGTGGGTTCCCACGAAAACTTACCCAGTTGCCCAGCGTTGTATTTGCAAGGCTAAGCAATAGTACAAGGATGAGGTATGTAAGATTCCACTTATCTACTTGTATTTCAATAAACTTGTTCATAAAGTTTCATAAAATCGCTAACATTCACAGGGCGCGGGTTGAACTGTGCTGTCCACTGTGTCTCCGCTTCCTTTGCCAATGTCGGCAAGTCTGCTGTGCCTATCGTGTATTGGACAGGATAATCCCGAAGTCTGTTCGGTAAATTGCCGATCTGCTTGAGTACAGTAATTCTGTCTGCTAAGTCGCCGGCTGGATACAGTTCACGGTATGCCTCTCTCGCGACACTGCTGTTGAATCGGATGACATGCGGTAACATCAACGCGACTGCAACGCCGTGGATGATGTCGTATCGCGCTGTCAGCGGGTTGGCACAAGCGTGCGCGGCACCGAGCATCGAATGTTCGATCGCAAGTCCGGCGAGGTAGGCACCAAACAGCATCTTGCTGCGCGCTGCGGCACTGTGTTGTTCAACAAGGCATGTCTCAAAGTTCGTGTTTAGCAATTCCCAGGCGTGCCGTGCGAACATCTGGGACATCAGGTTGTGTCGGGTTGAGACGAAGCTCTCAACAGCATGTGCGACGGCATCTATCGCGGTAATCGCTGCAATCGATCTCGGCAAAGTTTTGGTGAGTGTCGCGTCCAAAATGACGGTGCCGAAGCGTGCCTTTTTGTCGCCACACGCCATTTTAATATGCGTTTCTGGTTGTGAGATGAGAGCGAAAGATTGTGCCTCGCTACCGGTGCCGATAGTCGTCGGAACCCCGATAGAGGGTAACATCGGTTCTGTCGCTTTGTTGGTGCCCCAATAATCCGCCATCTCGCCACCGTTTGTGAGCAGGAAGTTCGCACCTTTCGCGCAATCCATTGAGCTGCCACCACCAAGTCCGATAATAAGATCTATCGGGGTATTGGTTTTCGCGACTGTAACGGCGGCTTCGACATCTTCCGTCGTCGGGTTCGGCGTGACATCCGCATAAACGTAAGCGGCGATCCTTTCGCTTTGCAACGCTGAGACGGCTCTCGCAAGGATGCCCGCCTTTTCGATGCCAGGGTCCGTCGTAACGAGAACCCGACTACCGCCGAGTGAGCGAGTCAGTTCGCCGAGTCTTTCAATCGTGTTATCTCCGTAGATAACTTGTTGTTTCAGTTCACAGTCAAAAGTTTCCATGTATGAAGTCCGATATGATATGCTGTGCTTATAATGTGTGCTGATAGCAGATTGTATTGTATAAGTCCTATAAAAGGATACCAGAGTCTGGTGTGTAAAGTCAAGGGAAAGGTCGGTTGTTTGGGGAGATTCAGGCAATTTGTTGAGGACGGTCGAGAAAAATAAATTCCGGTAGGTAGAATTTCTTTAGCGTTAAATAGACAGCTCACAAAGGTCATCGCTGTGCCAATGAATCGTGCGATCATCAATCTTAGCTGCACCGCGTTTCAGATATCCCTCAATGGATTTACCTTCAAGTACCCGGACTTCAAATTCATAAGGGGGATCAATTTTCAATGGCGCAATCTCAGCGATATTTCGGCACGC
>CAZQIP010000284.1:0-12876 GCA_964593655.1 uncultured bacterium
CTGAATGTGGTTCAGACCACGATAGAGACATCAACGCTGCGAAAAACATTTTGCAGGCTGGGGTACCCGCGTCTTGATACGCGATAAAGCCGATCTGATTCGGAATAATAGCCTGCTGGTGGAGCGATAATAAGACGTTCAAACCTCTGGTGAGAACGCAGTTGCTATGAAACCGAAGCCCCTACCTTTAGGTAGTGGGTGGTATCACTTAAGGTATACTATAAAGGCAGACACTCTGATGAGGAGACAGAAATGGAAAACACCCCTATACGCCTGCTCGCAACAAATGAACTCAGTCGGCACTATGGCGGGGTCATCGCATTGTCCGGAGTGACGATGGCGGTGCACCCCGGCCAAATTTTTAGTCTAATCGGACCCAACGGTGCCGGGAAAACAACGCTCTTTAACTGCGTCACTGGATTGGATAAACCGACACTCGGAAATGTTGAATTCTTAGGCGAACCGATCACTGGATTCCGGCCCGACGAGGTCACGGTCCTTGGTATCAGTAGGACTTTCCAGAATATACGACTCTTCGCCGAGTTGACCGTCCTTGATAACGTCAAGATCGGTCGGCACCCGCGCACAAAAAGCACATTTATCGGTGCAGTCTTCCACACCGAAGCGCAGAGAAATGAAGAAGCAACCATCGCCGCACGCGCACACGAGGTGCTGGAATTCGTCGGGTTAGACGACATCAGCGACCAGACGGCCGGCAATCTTTCCTACGGGGACCAGCGCCGCGTCGAAATCGCCAGAGCATTGGCGACCGAACCCAGACTCCTACTCCTTGACGAACCCGCCGCCGGAATGAATCCACTGGAGACACAAGAACTCATTGATCTCATCTATGCGATACGCGAACAAGGTGTCACTGTACTTCTCATTGAACACGATGTTAAACTGGTGATGCAAATCTCCGATTGGGTCACAGTCCTTGACCACGGCGAAAAAATCAGTGAGGGTGAACCGGCAGATGTGCAAAACGATGAACGCGTCATCGAGGCGTATTTAGGAACAGCGGAGGAGTAGTTAGCAGTGCTTGAACTCAGAGACATTCACACCTACTACGGCAACATTCGAGCCGTACGCGGCATCTCCATCACCGTCAACAGCGGCGAGATGGTCTGCCTCATTGGCGCAAACGGTGCCGGAAAATCAACGACCCTGATGACGACTTCCGGTATCCATACACCCGTCGAAGGCAGCGTCCATTTTGAGGACCGGGACATCACACACACCTCCGCGGAAGAGCGTGTCACGCTCGGGATCTCGCAAGTGCCGGAGGGACGACTCATCTTCTCGGATATGACCGTCCTTGAAAACATCGAACTCGGTGCTTACGCGCGAAACGATAAGCAGGGCATCAGAGAAGATATCGACAAAATCTTCCAATTCTTCCCTGTCCTCCAAGAACGACAGAAACAGCGTGGCGGTAGTCTCAGCGGCGGTGAACAACAGATGTTGGCAATTGGACGCGCACTCATGTCGCAGCCGAGACTCCTTTTGCTCGATGAACCCTCCTTAGGGCTGGCACCGCTCATCGTTAAACAGATTTTTGAGATCATCCAGCAGATCAACGCCGACGGCACGACGATCCTCCTTGTCGAACAGAACGCCCAGATCGCGTTACAAGTGACCGACAGAGGTTACGTCATGGAGACCGGTGAGATTACAATCGAAGGCACCTCTGCCGACCTGTTAGCCGATGAACGCGTCCGGCAGGCTTACCTCGGAGAATAGATAGCCATGTATCCAACGATCGTCGATTTCGGTCCCGTCGGTATCCATAGCTACGGGCTGATGTTAGCGACTGCCTTTATTACCTCTACCTTCGTGATCCAACACGAACTGAAACGGCGCGGGTTTGTGCCAGATGTCGCAGGGCTTATCGTCTTCGCAGCGGCTGTCGGGGGGATTGTCGGCGCGAAAATCTATTCAGCACTCTTAGACGGCAGCATCACACTCGCGGAACTTTTTTCAACGAGCGGGTTGGTTTGGTACGGTGGCTTTATCGGTGGTTGTCTCGGTGTCCTCATCGTCGTTGTCTATTCACCGAACCCGACACTCGCCACCATTGATATTATCGGTCCGACCCTCCTCCTCGGATACGGGATCGGGCGCATCGGTTGTTTCTTGGCTGGTGATGGCGACTATGGCCCCCCGTCCGATCTCCCCTGGGCGATGGCGTTCCCGAACGGCACTCTCCCCACAGATGTTCCTGTCCATCCGACACCTATCTATGAGACGCTCATATCCTTCACATTTTTCGGGATCCTCTGGTCGCAGCGCCGCAAGTTAGAGAACGTCCCCGGTGTCCTGTTCGGTGCGAGTCTAATCTTGTTAGGTGTGGAGCGATTTTTTGCGGAGTTCTGGCGAATCACGCCACGCGTATTGGGATGGATGACAGGGGCGCAGCTTTTCAGTATTGTCGCATTCATTGTCGGCATCGTTTTGATTTTCTGGACGCGCTCCCGTCCGCCTGTCGAGGCAGTGGCAGAAGTCGTTGCAGCGGAACCCACCAAACAGGCAGCACCATCCCGTAAACGCCGCAGAAGAAGGTGATTAGTTATCAGTTTGCCTTGCAGTGAGAGTTATCAGTACTCAGTTAAGAAGTCTTCCTGACAACTGATAACTGGAAGATTTTTCGCAGCAAACCGTACTGACAACTGACAACTGATAACTGAAAGGTTTTCGCAGAAAACTGTACTGACAACTATATACCTAACTATATACCTTATATAAGAGAGGAACTCCAAAGAAACGTGCAAACAAAACGGATCTGCCTCTGGTCGGGACCCCGGAACGTCTCCACCGCACTCATGTATGCTTTCGCACAACGCAGCGATACGCAGGTCATTGACGAACCGCTCTACGCACATTACCTCCACACAAAATACGGTGCAGATGCTGCCGATAGCACACATCCGGCGACCGCTGAAGTCCTCGCATCGATGGCAACAGACGCAACGGAGGTGGTCCGTGATGTTATTCTCGGTCCCTGCGACAAACCTGTGTTGTTCATGAAACAGATGGCGCACCATCTCATCGAGATAGATCTCGGTTTCCTTGAACAGACCATCAACATCTTCCTCATCCGTGACCCGAAAGAGATGCTCCCGTCGCTTGCGAAGGTCATCGGCACCCCGACGCTTGCTGACACCGGACTCAAAACGCAGCACGATCTGCTTATCTCGTTGCGCGCTGCCGGACAATCGCCGCCGATCCTTGATGCGCGGTTGCTATTAGAGGGTCCGCATAGTGTCTTGTGCCAGCTCTGCGAACGGCTCGGTTTAGCGTTTGAGGCCTCGATGTTATCGTGGGAGGTGGGTGGTAATCCAGCGGACGGAGTCTGGGCACCGTATTGGTATGGCAACGTGCATCGGAGTACAGGGTTCGCGCCCTACCGTCCGAAATCGGATCCGTTTCCAGAGGAATTAGAAGAGGTGTTAAAGGCGTGTTCGGGGCATTATGAAGCCCTCCGCGAGGATGCGATTATGCCGTAAATTGGTTCATGACTTACGCAAGGCGCAATGAACGCCCTACTACGAACCGGACTGCTTTACATTGGCGAGGTTAGGACAGAAGCACCGCGCCAGCGAGGGTCGTTTTGTGTCTCGGTTGTTCATTATAGTGTGAATATATTTTCGGATTGTACTATAAGATCTGCGTCATCCGCGACAATCGGCGATTCAGGCGACCTACCGATCGCCTTGTGCTTCTAACAACTTCAGGATCTGATTAGAAATTTTCTTTTTCTCTGCGTCGCTCTCTGCATCTATATGCTCATACTGCTTGAACAATTCCGCCAGTGTCGGTGGTTTCTCACCATTTGCGGCAGCCTCACCATTGGTTGGGAGTCCCAACAGTAGTACATCCAACACTTGGTCAAAAGTTTTCGCTTTATCCACTGCTGCCAGTTCATCCGAACCTGCCTTCACGACGACCATTTGCAACTTCGGACGTCTCGCTTTGCCATCGTCAACGTTTGCCTTTTCACCTTTCTTCGCTTTCGGTTTTTTCGCTTGCAGATAGATAGCCTCAATATAGAACAGCGTGTCTTCAACAGGAATGATTAACAGATTCCCACGGATAACATCACTCGTTTTATCCCAGTCCAGCTGTAGCCCCCCGGTTTCTTTTTCAATGTCTTCTTCCACTTGTGTGGGGCCTGCGATGCCTGCATTCTCAGGCAAAATGTAGACAGTACGTTCCCCGTAGTGGGGCTGGTCGCAGCGCGTCACCATCCACGCTTTGAGTTTTTTCTCCTTGTCGGGCGGCGTAAAGGCGATCATGTTCACAAACTCGACCTTCTCCTCACCGGGCAGCTTAAGCATCGCGTAGTAGGGCATCATCTCTTGGTCGGCTTTTACTGAGTAGTACGTCTCTTGCGGAATCGACCAGCGGTCGTTGGTTCCATGAAATGCTTTTGATTCTTGGTGATAATCGCCATATAACCTTGCTTGAATCCGCGTCAAGTAATCCGGGTAACGTAGGTGCGCCGCCAACCCGCTTGGCATTTCCTTTAATGTTTTAAAGAGGTTCGGAAACGCCTGCTGGTACGTCTGCATCACTGCTTCATCTTCCTTGACAGCATAGAAGCTCACTTCACCGGTATAGGCGTTAACGACCGCGACCCCTGAATTGCGGATGTAGTTGAATATATTAAAATCCGGCTCGTCATATAATTCACTGTCTGTCAGCTGCGTTTTATCGTCAACGTACATCTGTGAGTTCGGGTAATATCGGCTGGTTACATAGAAGTCGATAATCCAGTATAACTGGCCATCATTAATTACGATGTAAGGGTCAGGGTCATAATTGAGGAAGGGTGCGATATGTGAGACGCGGTCCTGGACGAGCCGATCGCCGCGGCGGGTACCAATCTTCCTCCGGAACATGATTCGGCTCTCTGAAGCCACACGATGTGAGCGCAGGATTGGGAAGAAGTCGAGTCGGAGTGCCAAACAGAGTCGGCGGAACCAGCCCCCGACGAGTATCCCTCCGTCGCCTTTGTAGGTGTGCTGTTGCCACTCCGGTACTTCGGACACGGCGGCCTCAACGGTGTCAGCGTCACTATCGCTACTTGTCTCGCTGCTGCTTGTACTTGCCCGCGTATTGACGATCGCATAGTCGTGTGTCATTTCGCCGTAGTAAATTTCTGGACGTTTCACATCGAGTTCAGCATATCTGCTCTCTACCGGTGCGTTCTTCACCCAAAAGTCTGGCAACCCTTGACCAATGAATTCGTTAACGGGTGCGACACACACGCCGAAGCCGTTGGTAAATTCCAGTTTCCGGCGGTACCAACCTGTAACGCTTGCTACTGGATCAATTTCACGTGCAGCGATCAACACCTGCCGGTACTCGCCGTTTACCATGTACCGGTCTACGTCTGTGTAGGGGTGAAAGTCGTAGTTCCGTATAATTTGGTCTTCGCGGAGTGCCTCATGAAGCACACGCCGATCCCACAACTGAATGTTGTTTTTGATTTCGGGGTTTTTCGTTAACATTTCTAATGTTGCTGGGCCTTTCGCTGGTTCCCACATCACTGTCTGAAGCGTATCGAGTTCAAACGCTCGGCGCGTCTCTTCAATGTGGCGTTGTAAGTAAACAGCTTCTTTGTCATAGGCATCGACGCGCAATTGCCATACATAGACACCGAGTGGATAGATATGAAGCAACAGGACATAACTCAATCCCCACACCGCTGTCGTCACGTACCACAATAACCGTCGCCGCCAGAAGATGTTAAAAACGATAACGATAGCGATTCCTATCAACACCCCACAATAAATCTGGGTTGCGCCCTCAAGACGCGCATCCGTATAAAACAGTCCGTGCAGTGAGGTCATCCCTTCTGACAGCGGCCGCTTGTAAACCTTGCCCCACAAATCCACATAACTCCCCCAACCGTTGACGAGCAGCAATAACAGCCACAGTGCCGATCCATGAAAGATGATATGCCGTTTCACACGCGACATTGTGTGTGCATCCCGACGGTAGTAGAAATTATACAGCAGCCCAACAACGATGCATGTCACCCAAAGCAATATCTGTACCCAGAGGCTCATCCATTTGTGCATCGGGTAACTGAACAGGTAGAAATTCCGATCTTTTCCGAAATGGATCCCCTCTTCTGCAGGTGCCGCTTCTGCCTCCGCTTCGCTGTCCGGTGCTGCGACATCCGGCTCGCCAGCGGCGGCTGCAACAGCACTGTCGGGTTGATGCAGATACCGGAGCGCGATGTCGTCGAGCAGGAGCATCGGTGTCGCCATCAGCAGCCCCAGCACGATGGTGATGCATACTACCGTTCGATGGAAAGAGAACGTCCGGGTATGCGTCCAGCGTCGGAACTCACGCGATTCTGGACACAGCATATTCGCAATCGCGGCGTTAATGTTCATAAACCCTGCCGCAACGATGAAGCAGAGCGCGAAGAACCCCCAACGAATCTTATGGAGCCCCCAGAACACATTGGCGGAACCGAGGCTTTCGTGCCAGAGATGTTCTATATAGAGCCACGCCAACGGGTAAAAAGTGCTGATCCCAATGATGCCACTCAAACCCCAGAGGAGGTATGCTTGCAATTTACTGTGCCGATCCCGCCGGTAGTAGTCACCGCGGCGGTACCGGAAGATACCCCATATAAAGGTAACACTCACGAGGAGCGCGCTGAGCACTAATTGTGCGATTGCGAGATTCGCTGTCATGATGAGAAAGCCTCCTATATATATACATTAATTATAACACAGTTCTATCACATTACGCAAATTAGTTGTTGTCAGTCAAAAGACCGTCATCCTCCTCATTCGTCTGAGCTGTGATTTATTTTCTAAATCTGGGTTCAGACAATTAAACTGACAAAGAAATAGCAGGGTCATTCAATTTTACCTGTTCACTTTATGTATGTGGGTATTTTTCCTCTGTAGGAGCGAGCTGGGCTCGCGATTTTTCCTAAGAATGTTCATTTATGTAAAGCAAAGTCGATATCCAAATCGTACAATTGAATGACCCTGAAGAAATAGAAAACACACTTGACAAAAAACCGCATTTACCCTATAATTACGAAAATAAAGTGGGTTTTTACTAGCTGACGGAAGCCGAAACTCGACTGCTGACAGCCAGCAAAAAAAAGTATTTGACAATAAAACGCTTTTATTGTACAATTAAAGATGATGTCAAATTTGACCCGCTGACATTCGATGACTGACAGCCACAGAAATTTTTTTGTAACTTTTTATATCCTAACGGTGTTAAATAGAATATGGAGATACGCATATTGACGTGCCGACTACCAGAAATCGGCGACCCGAAAAACACAATTCTCCACTACCAAAAAAATTTTCAAAAAAAAATTTGACAAAAAACGCAACTAAAGGTATAATTAACTCATGTTTAAGCGGAAGACCGCAAAATTACATAGGTTTTGCCAGTTTTCGCATAAACTTTGCACCAAACGCAAATTTTTTCTTGAAGAAAATCTTGACATCATATCGCTGATGTTGTATAATATAATACATAAGAGATTCAAGTTGTTGGACAAACACCCTAAATCCAAAACTCTCTTACAAGATATCGCACAAAAGGAACGGTACGGAAACCGTTTATGTTAGTAGGAGCGAGTTTTACTCACAACCTGAACAACAAAGCGGGACAATCCGAACCTCAACGGCGTAGGTGTCGGTGGCGGAAAACCACCGAATCGCACCGCACAGAAAAAATAGTTGACACGTTTCCGTAACTATTTTACAATCTACAACGTTTATATAGGTGGTTTGGTTATTTTTGTTAGAATCCATAACACAAACATAACACCCAAACTCGACATTATTTAAGGTTAGTTCAGAATAGATTTCATCCCTGAATCTCTTCTTGATGTTTCGGTTTTGATGGGAACCCTGTTACAACGGCGTTTCCAAGTGAGAAAAATTAATTGTTTTTGTTTTCTAAGGAGGAGAATACGTAACGGTTTTGTCAAAAAGATTGACATTTCCTTTTAACTTTTCTATCCATTTTGGATAGAGGCAGGCGGGGATAGCCAGGAATTTCGACTTGATATGCCCGAATCCACCTATTTCAGGATTTCGGGGCATCGCCTGCTGGTGGAGCGATAATAAGACGTTTTAACCCTTTCGGATGAACGCAGTCGCTATGAAGCCGAAGTGCCCACCTTTAGGTTGGCGGTGCTATCACGACACACCTGCGGTAACCATCCAATTCGGTGGAGCCATCATTCCGTCAAATCAAACGATCCACATCACGATCACCAAC
The DNA here is from genome assembly GCA_964593655.1 of uncultured bacterium. Lineage (GTDB taxonomy): Bacteria > Poribacteria > WGA-4E > WGA-4E > WGA-3G > WGA-3G. The sequence goes on from CAZQIP010000284.1 coordinate 8,275, forward strand.
AGGCGTTGGACTTCAGTTCATCGCCTGCAGTCTTTTAATTCGTCAGACAATAACCTTGACTTTCCTCCAAAAATCGGCTATACTAAAAACAGACAACAAACTCAAAAATGGAGGTCCACATGAAACCGTATATAACAACGTTATTATTCATGCTCGCGCTGCCCCTCATCCTACACGCAGCACCCAACTACACGATTACGAACAAACACCGCGTCATTGAGGAGGTATCTCTCAACCAGAATCGCGTCCCAATCGGCACGCAACTCTCACGCCTCAACTTCACGACGCTCAAGGGCGACACGCACACCTTAGATGCTCTCATCCAACAGGGCCCCGCAGTCTTCGTATTCCTCGCAACCGAATGCCCGGTCGCCCAACGCTACGCGATGCGTCTAAAACGACTACATACCGAATTCACCACAGAAAAACACACCACCTTCGTCGGTGTCTACGCCAACGAAAATGATGCTGTTGCGGATGTTGAGACTTACCTCGCGAAGGCAGCATACACGTTTCCGATCGTCAAAGACACAGACGGCCGCCTCGCACGCATACTCGGCGCGACGATGACCCCACAAGCCGTCGTCATCGACACAACCGGCACGCTCCGCTACCGAGGTGCTATTGACGATAACCGCTACGAGCCCCGCGTCAAACACCACTACCTACACGACGCGCTCCTCGCAACACACACCGAAAATCCTATTCCCGTGGAAGAGACACCGGCGTTCGGCTGCACGCTCCATCTCTCGGACTCAGCGTTCCCCACAGAGGTCACCTATAGCCAACACATCGCGCCGATACTCCAAAAGAATTGCCAGACGTGTCATCGTCACGGCGAAGTCGCACCTTTCACACTCATCGACTACAGCGACGCAAAGGCGTGGGCAACCGAGATCGCTGAATACACGCAGGCACGTCTCATGCCCCCGTGGAAACCCGCACCCGGCTATGGACACTTCAAGAACGAGCGGCGCCTCACAGACACTGAAATCGAGATGATCGCGCATTGGGTAGACGCAGGCGCGCCTTCCGGCGACCTCAATGCCGTCCCACCCGCTCCCAAATTCCATGACGGATGGGCACTCGGTGAACCCGACTGGATCGCTCAGATGCCTGTTGAATATGAGATCGGACCTGAAGGCGAAGACGAATATCGGCAGTTCATCATACCTACTAACTTCGAGACGGATATGTACGTCCAAGCCGTTGATGTGCAACCCGGGAACCGGAAGACCGTCCACCACGTCATCGCGTACTTGGATGTCAACGGCGAAGCCCGAAAACTCGACGCGCAGGACCCAAAACCCGGCTATGTTACTGAAGGCACAGGTCCTGGATTTGATACGATTGGCACCGTCGGCGGTTGGGCACCCGGTGTTACACCGCTCGTCTTACCCGATGGTGTCGGTTATCTCTTACCGAAAGGCGCAGACATCGTCATGCAGGTACATTATTACCGCACCGGACACGTCGAATATGACCGTTCACGGTTGGGGCTCTATTTCTCCGAGACACCCGACACCGCGAAACTCCACATCGGGGACGCGATTAATACCGAGTTCGTCATCCCACCCGGCGAAGCGTGGCATGAAGTGTTAGCATCCGAGAAGTTCAAGCAAGATGTTTACCTCTTAGGGACGATGCCACACATGCATCTCCTCGGACGTGATATGCGGCTCATCGCAACGACCCCAACAGGCGAAGTACACGACTTGATATGGATCCAGGATTGGGATTTCAATTGGCAGGATGTTTATCACTATCGTGAACCGTTATTTTTACCGGCAGGGACGCGTGTGACGCTCGTCGCGCATTTTGACAATTCGGCAGAGAACCCAGCAAATCCGCACGATCCGCCGATCCCTGTCGGCTGGGGCGAAAAAACGACGGATGAGATGTGTATCGGGTTCTTGTATTACGTCAAAGCAGCCGAGTTCTCGCCGAAGTAGGGGTCAGTTTTAGGAGTTTCCAGTTTTCAGTTACCAGTTTTCAGAAAAGAGGGTTGTGATTAACAAAGGTCTCCCTTCTTAACTGGCCACTGGTTACTGGTCACTGGTTACTGATACACTGATAACTACTCTTACAACAAAGATGCAACCGTAACATCCGCTAAACACTCCCGCTGCGATGCCGCCAGCCTATCAAACGCACGCGCACCCGCCTCAGAAGATAGACCCTTCACAAAATGTGCCGTCATCTCACCCTCAACTGCTGCGACGATCTGATCCAACGTGATCGCTGTCAATGCCCGCGCCGGGAGATACCCTTCTGTATCTCCTTGGATCTCATAGATTAACCCCGCCGCCTTGAACCGCTCAAAACTCGCCTGCACGACCGTCTCCGAAACACCTGCACGCACCGCCACCTGCTCCGTTGTGGATGCTCCGTCACTCTTCGAGAACCGATCCGCCACAATCAGGAATAGCGCAATAATGCCAGCACTGTTCAGATAACCATTGCTGCCATGTTGCAGCTTCCGACGCGGGACTAAGTACTGAAACCCATGTGAGACCTCCGCACCGAGCAAGATGATCACCCAAGCCGCATACGTCCAGATTGCGAGGATGATCAGCATCGCCAATGCGCCATAGATGTTGCTATAGTTCTTTGACACCAGTTCAAAATAACGTCCAAACGCGAGCCGCGCAATCTGGAACAGTGTCGCTGCCACAAGCGTTCCGAGCAATGCCGCGCGCCACTTCACAGCAGTATTCGGCATCGCAATGTACATCAAAAAAAAGAGGCAGTAGATCAGTAGCCACGGGAACACGTGTGCGAACACCCAGTTATTCGCACTCGAAAAGAAAAGGAAAATAAGCAGCGGTCCCACCGTTAGCAACGTATAGAAAACTGCGTACTTCTGAAATGCTTGCATGACCGGCAACCGCCGCCGCGCCCCCCAGATGTCATTAATATGTTGCTCCACAGACATGAACAGCATTGTCGAGACGAGCAGGAACAGCAAAAACCCACCGATACCCAGACCGCCAAGATTTCTATTGGCAAATGCGGAGATTCCTGATACAATCTCTTCAGCACCGTAGCGGGGCAGGAAATTATCCAGCGCGGCAATCAAGGGTGAATTGCCGTCTTCAACTGCACCAAACGTCTTTAACAGGAACAATGCAACAGCCGACAACGGCACGAGACATAACAACGTGTTAAACGCCAACGCTGATGCTTGCTGCAGGCAATTGTGTTCCCGGAATTGATGCCAGACGTTCGCACCCAGACGCGCCACTAACGTTCGGAAATTACCAAGGTGGGTCCCATATTTATCCGCAAGGTTGTTCATAATAGTGGTACTCAGTGCTCAGTTGTCGGTACTTAGTTAAAAATTCTGTTCCGACAAATGAAAGATTTTTCGCAGAAAAATCGTACTGATAACTGAAACTATAAAACTGAAAGATTTTTCGTAGAAAAACCGTACTGACAACTATTCCTATGCCAGACTCGAAGCCGGATCTAATTTCACGTATAAAACGCAAACTCAGACAAAACCCGTTCTTATCTAACTTCATTGGGTGCCCGTATCCTGCCCCGCGCTGGCGTCGCTGTGTCAAACGGCTCCTCTACCAACTCGGTCCTGACACAAATGTCTTAGATCTCGGTGCCGGCAACCACCGCCGCGCTCCGAATGTGATCAATCTCGAAATCGAAGCGACCCCACAAGTTGACATCATCGCGGATGGGCATCTTTTGCCCTTCAAAGACGATACCTTTGATGCCGTGATCTCTGAAGCCGTGCTGGAGCATGTTCATTCCCCAGGCATCGTTGTCTCGGAGATCTATCGTGTCCTGAAACCCGGCGGCTATATCTGCGTCGCGGTACCCTTTCTACAAGGCTACCACGCCTCGCCGCACGATTACCAACGGTGGACAGCAGCCGGTATTGTGCAGCTGTGTGCCGCATTCACCGAAATTGAGAGCGGCGCGTGCGCAGGTCCCACGACCGCTTTACATTGGATCTTCCGAGAATATGTTGGGCTTATCTGTTCTTTTGGGAGCCTTCTCGTCGCGAAGGCGGTTTCACTGCTTGTCGGATGGTTAACATTTCCATTCCTGCTCTTAGATGTTCTGTTATCCCGACACAAGGATGCCCATATCTTGGCATCAGCCGTCTATTTTTTCGGAAAAAAAGAGTAATCGGTCGTCGATTATCAGTTTTCAGTAGACGCAGTTTTCAACCGCGCCTGCCAAATCCGATAGGGTTTGCTATTTCGCCCGGAAACCGTCCTAATTTCTTCCCGCTGTTCGCCATATTCATCAAAATCTTCGGTGTGGAAACCCCCATGCTTTAGCAGGGTGATCTTTACATTATATAGCATGCAATAATAGGATGTCAAAAAAAATATGGCTGTTAACGATCAGCCTCCCGTCACTGATAACTAAGAAAAAAAAACGGCGAGGTTACAAACCTCGCCAGCAAAAAAGTAGGCTACAGATGAAAAGACTGGTAACTGATAATTATACTACAGTAATGTAATCTTATCCTGCTCTGCTTTCTCAAGCAGGCTTCGGACAATCTGTAATGTCAATTTGGAGAGTTTTTCCGAAAACTCGGCATCCGTGAGCATTCGATATCGAGGAGGTTGTGAT
>CAZQIP010000285.1:0-24744 GCA_964593655.1 uncultured bacterium
AAACACCAGAACCGCCAAGCACGTCTTCAACGCGTTTGCTCGGTGTTTCTATTGTGTCTAAAGTAACTGTTCCAACGACTAAAACTCCCATACTCTAAAAGCCTTTGTCTCCCAAATATCCAGCGTAAATTCGATTCCGCTCAAAATCAGAAAGGACCAGGTCTATTTTTATTTTCGCGGAACGCGCGGATAACCCGCCGCAGTCGGCGAATAAAAATTACAGCCAGCAGGACGACTAATGGATACTGTGAAAAACTCAGTACTTTTACCAACGCCGGCGGGAGTTGCATCGCCTGAGAAGATGCCGCCCAGATGAGTAACAATAAGACTGCCGAAAGGAGTAATATCACGCCTTCCACAATTTCCGATTTCTTCATACGCAACCCTCAGACGTTAAGTTCCCATTTCCCAGGAGTTGAGATATTTCTCCTGCTCTGCCGTGAGTGTGTCAATTGCAATCCCAAATGCTTGCAGCTTCAACTGTGCAACGGTCTCGTCAATAGATTCAGGAACATCGTAGACGCGATTCTCAAATTGATCATGATTTTTAGCAATGTATTCAAGAGAGAGTGCCTGGTTGGCAAAACTCATATCCATAACACTCGCTGGATGTCCCTCGGCAGCAGCCAAGTTCACCAACCTACCCTCACCAACAAGGTAGAGTTTCCGTCCATCCGCCAGTGTATACACATCTACGTAGGGGCGCGCACTTCCTTTATCTATGCTCAATTTCTCCAACACCGGTATATCAATCTCAACATCAAAATGACCGGAATTCGCGATAATCGCGCCATCTTTCATCACGTCAAAATGTTCCTTGCGTAAGACATGAATATCCCCTGTGAGCGTTATAATCAAATCCGCTTCTTGGACCGCCGTCTGCATGGGCATGACCCGAAATCCGTCCATCACTGCTTCCAATGCTCTTAATGGATCGATTTCGGTTACGATGACACTCGCTCCTAAACCGCGCGCCCGGTTCGCGACCCCTCTGCCACACCACCCGTAGCCTGCCACGACAACCGTTGTTCCGGCAATCAACAAGTTAGTTGCCCTGATGATACCATCTAACGTGCTTTGCCCTGTGCCGTATCGGTTGTCAAAAAAATGCTTCGTCCGTGCGTCATTGACAGCAATAATCGGATATTTCAGTACGCCTTCAGCCGCCATACTTTTGAGTCGGATGACCCCTGTTGTTGTCTCTTCCGTCCCTGCAACAACCTGTTCAACTAAAGCTGGATTTGTTTCTTCAGAATGAAGTCTTGAAACGAGATCAGCCCCGTCGTCCATAGTAACCGTTGGTTGTGTATTAAGAGCGGCATCAATGTGTTTGTAAAAGGTTTCTATATCCTCTCCGTCAATAGCAAAAACGCCGATCTGTTCGTCAACGACAAGGGATGCGGCGACATCATCCTGCGTGCTGAGTGGATTTGACGCACACAGAACGGTTTCCGCGCCCCCTGCCTTTAGTGTTTTCATCAAGTTCGCGGTTTCAGTGGTGACATGCAGACACGCAGCTACTTTTAACCCATCCAATGGACGTTCATTTTCAAACCGTGTGCGGATAGAATCTAAAACAGGCATGAACCGGTTCGCCCAGTCGATTCGTTGTTTACCCTCTGATGCGAGTGCTGTCGTTTTAATATCGTAGTTCATTAATTTCCTTTTCTTCGCCGGTATTCTTGAATACGTTCAACCTACCGGAGTTTTTCTATGTAATCGGTCTCTTCCCAAGTAAAACCGGGTTCCTCGCGCCCAAAATGTCCATACGCGGCTGTATTCTGATAGATCGGCTGGCGCAATTTCAACCGTTCAATAATACCTGCCGGGGTCAAGTCAAAGTGCGCGTTGACGAGTTTCGTGAGTGCTGCTTCATCACCCGTGCCAAACGTGTCTACCATAATAGAAATAGGATCTCTTCTGCCAATTGCATAGGAGATCTGAATTTCACAGCGTTCAGCGAGTCCCGCTGCAACGAGATTTTTGGCGACGTGTCGTGCTGCATAAGTTGCGCTCCGGTCTACTTTGGTCGGATCTTTTCCTGAGAGCGCGCCTCCCCCGTGGCGCCCCATCCCGCCATACGTATCAACGATAATCTTTCTGCCTGTTAACCCAGCATCGCCTTGTGGTCCCCCAGTCACAAAACGTCCGGTAGGGTTGATATGATATTTGATGTCTGGAGATTGGAGGCTTTCAGGAATAATTTTTTTGATGACCTCTTCAATAATTGCTTCTCGTAACTCAGTATCCGCAACATCCGGATCGTGCTGAGAGGAGATAACAACTGTGGTCACCGTTTGAGGTGTGTTGTCAACATATTCAACAGTTACCTGAGATTTTCCATCGGGACGGATAAAGGGGAGGGTGCCCTCTTTACGAACCTTTGCCAACTGTCGTACCAATTGATGGGCGAGGGTAATCGGTAGGGGCATCAATTCAGGGGTTTCGGTGCATGCATACCCAAACATTAGGCCTTGGTCGCCTGCACCGCCGGGGTTCACCCCCATTGCAATATCTGGCGACTGTTTATCAATGATGCTCAACACAGCACTTCGTTCGGCATCAAAACCGTATTCAATATCAGTATACCCTATATCGGCAAGGACTTTCCGTGCAATTTGTTGTGCATCATAGTCTGCGGTAGTTGTGATTTCACCTGTGATGACAGCCAGTCCGGTTGTAACCAAAGTCTCACAGGCGACTCTACCCATCGGGTCTTTTGTAAATATGGTATCAAGGACTGCGTCAGAGATCTGGTCTGCAATTTTATCTGGGTGTCCTTCAGTGACAGATTCGGACGTAAACAGAAAATTTTTGCTCAATTCCGCCTCTCCTACTCTACGTGTCTATTCCACGCTGTTTTGCAGGGCAAGGTCTCTGTGGATGATCAAGTTTTCCCACAAGAGGCAATGGGTGGGTACATGTACCCACCCGTACAGTTGGAATAGCAAAGTATGGGTCTGAGATTATGGCCTGAAACCTAATTCTCAGAGTTTTCGGTGTTCTCGGGATCTTCCGTGCTTTCAGAGTTTTCCACATTTTCGGTGCCGTCAACGCTCTCAGCACTCTCAACGTCTTCGACGACCTCAACGCTCTCAATGCTCTCAGCACTCTCAACGTCTTCGACAACCTCAACGCTTTCAACACTTTGAGTGCTCTCAACGTTTTCAACGCTTGCAACACTCTCGGTGCTCTCAACGTCTTCAACGCTCTCAGGGCTTTCAACGTTCTGAGCATTCTCAGCGTTTGACTTGCCCATTTCCTCCTTAAGCAAGGCCCCCAATGTGGTGACAGTTTCCTCGTGTGCCGGCAATTGGCGTCTCGGTTCCCGTTCTCGCCGCGAGCGAGATGGACGCTCGGAACGTGCTCTCGCAGGCTTTTCCGCTTCATCAGGTGCTGCGGCGCGCTCTTGCTCAGCAAGGAGTGCCTTTAAACTCAGGCCGATGCGTCGATCTTTCGGCGATAGGTTAATCACTTTTAAGTCTAACTCATCGCCTACGGAGACAACTTCCTCCGGCTTTTCAATGCGCCGATCAGCGAGTTCAGAGATGTGAATCAGCCCTTCAATGCCTTCTTCAAGTTTGGTAAACGCGCCAAAACTCGTGAGATTGACAACTTTACCTCGGACCACAGAACCGACCTTATACTTTTCGGGTACGTCTTGCCACGGATCAGGCTGTGTCTGCTTGAGTCCTAATGAGACTCGGCGTTCAGCCGCGTCAATCTGTAGGACAACGACCTCAATCTCACTCCCTTCCTTAAGTGCCTCATTGGCTGCGGTACCGCGTTTTGTCCACGAGAGATCAGAAGTATGAATCAACCCGTCAATTCCGGGTTCAATTTCAACAAACGCGCCAAAACTTGTCAAGTTTCGGATACGACCGATGATCTTGCTACCGACAGGCGATCTTTGTTCTAAGAGTTCCCATGGGTTCTGTTGCAGCTGCTTGAGTCCAAGTGAAATGCGTTTGTCCTCACGTGAGATTTCAAGCACAATGGCTTCAATCTCGTCCCCCTTATTGACAATGCGTGAAGGGGCGACATTCCGGCGTGTCCATGCCATCTCAGAGACATGAATTAGCCCTTCAACGCCTTCTTCAAGTTGTAGGAACGCACCATAGTTGACAATGTTGACGACAACCCCGCGAACTGAAGCTCCGACGGGATACTTTTCCTCAATGTTTGCCCAGGGGTCCGGAGTCTTCTGTTTCAAGCCCAACGAAATTTTCTCGTTTTCTTGGCTGATACCGATAACCTGGACTTCAACTTCTTCGCCAACCGAAACGACATCGGACGGATGATGGATCCGCTTCCATGCCATATCTGTTTTATGGAGCAAACCGTCAACACCCCCGAGGTCAACAAACGCGCCAAAAGCAGTAATATTTTTCACGACACCTGTTATCAGTTGACCAACTTCAAGTGTTTTGAGAACCTCTGATCGTTTTTGGACGAGCTCAGCTTCCAACCAGGCGCGACGAGATAAAACGATATTATGCCGCCGCTTGCTGAGGCTGATAACTTTCATCTCCAGCGTCTGTCCGACATACTGCTCAAGGTTCTGGATAGGACGTAACTCAACCTGTGAAGCCGGTAAAAAGCCGCGTAGGGATCCGACGCTCACGCGCAATCCGCCCTTAATCCGCTCAGTAATACGCCCCTGCACCGGTGCGCCGGACTCATGTGCGGTTGCTATTTCGTCCCAAATGAGCGTTTGGTCGGCTATTTTCTTCGAAAGGACGATTTGCCCTTCGGAGTCCTCGCGCCGCACGATATAGACATCGATTTCATCGCCAACCTGTACAGCAGGCATTCCGTCTTGCCCAGGCTCAAATTCTGCTGCGGGGATATACCCCTCAGATTTAAAGCCGATATCAATCATGACTTCATCACGATTGACATCTACGACGACACCTTTAACAATCTCTCCGTCTGTAAACGCCTTTATCGAATTATCATACGCTTCCTCAAGAGATTCCGGACTCATGGGCTCCGGTGTATCTTCGGCTGCAGCCACTGCTTCCTCAGGGGGGGATGTTTCATCAGTGGTCGGTGTCGCTTCTTCAGAATCAGCATCAACCTCGGTAACAGCAACTTCTGCTGTTTCATCAGTGGTCGGTGTCGTTTCCTCAGAATCAGCATCGCTAACGACCGCTTCTACCGCTGCTTCAGCGTCAGTCTCATCAGCTTGGTTGGGATCAGTATCGTCAGCAGTCGCTTCCTCTTCACTACTCGTGACTTCCTCTTGTCCCTCAACATCTGCATCGGTTGTCGAAGCTGCTTGCACAGCTTCTGGCGTCTCTGTCTCGCTCACGACTTCCTGATTCACATCAGCCGATCCTTCAGCTGAGTGTTTTTCTTCTTCCACATCAACGGTGGACACATTTGTATTTGCTTGTTCGTTGTTCATTAAGATACCTGGTCCATTTAAAAACGCGTAACCGCGTTAATCCGCCAGTTCCTCCTTATATTCAAAGTGCTTTTAACACTTTCAAATCGGTTACGCAATAGTATATCATAAATACATAAAGAAAGCAACAAGATTTTTTTTCATCGGCACAATTTAATCTTTGGATAGACTTTTACTGAGCAAAACTTGTCTAATTCGCGAATCAACGGCAGAATTTTGTTTGACTTTTTTATCAATTTCGGATAACATTAAATCAGTAATTATTTTACCATAGTTTTGATCGACGAGAGGTGATTTCTATGGATTCGACAAAATTAATGAAAGTCCGGGAGGAGTCCGGGATCAAAATTCTTGAGATAAAAACAGACTTGAGTAGCTATGCAGCGTCTGATTTACGGAAAGTCCTTGAGGATCTCTTAGCAGAAAAAGTCGAGAGAGTTGTTGTCAATCTCAGTCAGGTGAGTCATATTAACAGTACCGCTGTGGGTGCCTTGGTGGGTGTTGCAAAACGGCTTCGCCAAAATGGTGGAGACCTTAAGATTTGTGCACTCGCGGATAATTTAACACGCACTTTCAATCTGATCGGTGCTTCGAGTGTCGTCGAAATCTATGAGTCAGAAAACAGTGCCCTTGCCGCATTTTAAAACGAAGCATATTTTAACACATGGCGAAAGCAGACATTAAACTTAAAATTCCGAGCGCTGTCTTCTATATAGAACCGATTCGAGCATTTATTGGTAACCTTGCACAAAACCTCGGATTTTCGAGAAAACGTGTGGCAGACATCCAACTTGTGATTGATGAAATCTGCAGCAACGCAATACATCACGGTTCGGTCGATGCCACGGTTGGCGTTAAATTACGAATCAGGATTGACACGCACTCGCTTGAGATTTTAGTGAGAGATACCGGTTCGCTGCATACGGGGCAAAAAAGTTGGTTAACGGACGAAAGGCTCTCTGAAATTGAAGAGACCCGTTCGCCAAGCAGTGAAAGTGGACACGGTATTTTCATCGCCAAATCGCTTGCGGATACCCACGAGATGCATCCCAACGCTGCAGGCGGAACCGATGTCCGAGTCGTTTTTAGTCTCCTGAAACCCAATAATCTTAAACTTTAGTTTTCCGCTGCAACCTCAATAGCAATGAGCGTTAGATCGTCTTCTTTAGGGCAGGTCCCGGTGAAGACATCAATAGCCTCCGAGATGTTAGCAATGAGTTTCGCAGCAGACTGTTCTGTGCAAGTAGATACCAATTTTTGGAGGCGTTCCACTGTAAATTCTTCACCTTGTGGATTTTTCGCTTCATAAACGCCATCTGTATAGAGAAACATCTTACTCGACAGGTCAAATGGATAACGTATGGTTTCATAAACCGATTCCTGCCAAATTCCCAACCCGTTTCCAGTATTCTTATCACCAATAGTGTCGTACGTCTCTTGGGCTGTGTTGTACAAAAATGGGAATGAATGCCCGGCATTTGCACAGATGAGTTCACCTTTGTCGAGATCAATAATACCGCAGAAGGCCGTTGCGAACATAAACAACCGTGAACTAATCAAATCATTAAAACGCGTATTTAGTATTTCAAGAAGGTATCCTGGGTTATCCTCAATCTGTTGCTGGAATTCTGCCAAAACCGTTTTAATAAAAACTGTTACGAACGCTGCTGAAACGCCGTGTCCCATAACATCAGAAATAAAAACACCGAGCCGGTTCGGCGCGACTTCCCATATATCAAAGAAATCGCCACCGACTGCCATCTCAGGACAGCAACGCGAAGCGATGCGGAATCCGGATAATTCCAATACCCCATTCTGCGGAATTAATATTTCCTGAATGCTCCGTGCCATTTGGAGTTCTTCTTCCAATCGGGCGTTATGTTTTGCGAGTGTGTCCTGGTATTGTTTAATACGTAATAGGGATCGTACCCGTGCTAGCACTTCCAAACTATCAAAAGGCTTCTCAATAAAATCGTCGGCGCCTGCTTCAATGGACTTGATTCGATTTTCACGTGTGTCGCGTAGTGCGGTTATCATCACAATCGGAATGAACTCCGTCGCTTCATTTGTTCGAATTTGTTTAACAACTTCAAAACCGTCCATTTTTGGCATATTGATATCTAATAAGATGAGATCTGGCATCTCTTTCTCGACAACATCAAGTGCCTCGAGGCCATCTGCGGCTGTATAAACTGTATACCCTCGCGCCTTGAGTTGAATTTGGAGAATTTTGACATTTCTCGGTTCATCATCAACAACAAGGATTTTAGCGGCTTCTTGCGGTTCAGAAGTTATTTCAGGGTTCATGTTTCTGTCCTTCTGAGATGGGTTTCTACACGTTCGACGAGTACCTTAATATCAATCGGCTTACTGAGATAATCATCGCAACCTGCTTTGAGGATACGTTCTCTATCGCCAGACATCGCTGCAGCGGTTAGTGCAATAATCGGTATATCTACCCACGCCAGATTCGCTTTGATCCGTTTCGTTAAATCTTCGCCGCTTTGTCCGGGTAAGGCAATATCCATGAGAATCAACTGCGGTATTGCGTCTTCTAAACTGGCGAGTGCCTCCACAGCATCCGTCGCTTCTACAACTATATAGCCTTTTGATTGTAGGACAATCCGCACAACTTTCCGGTTCAACTCTTGGTCTTCAATTACCAAGATCCGCTTCGGTGTTTCTTTCTGTCCTTCAGCTGGAGGTGGGTTTTCAGTTTTCACGAATTATCCTCTGTTGAAACCACTGGCACTTGGTTCCCTATACCCTTTTATCAGGTGTATCAGAAGTTGCGTCGGTGCCGCTCTCTAATTGTTGCAGAGGGATTCTCAAAGTAAAATTGCTCCCTTTCCCTTCTTCGCTTTTGACGCTGATTTCACCGCCGTGTAACACGATAAGCCTGTGCGTCAACGCCAAACCGAGGCCTGTCCCGCCGTACCGCCGAGATTTCGAGGTATCAATCTGTGTAAACGGTGCAAAGAGCTTTGCTTGATCTTCCTGGGAAATGCCTATACCTGTATCAATAACCTCGGCACACAGTTCTGTCTCAGTAACTTTCAGCTGTGTCGCGACTTTTCCGCCTTCTGGGGTAAATTTTACTGCATTGGATAACAAATTGTAGAAGATTTGCTTAAATTTAACCCGGTCCGCTTCAATCGGACAATTCCGGTTATAGTTCAAGGTGAGATCCAAATTTTTCTTCACGGCGAGCGCAGTAATAATCGCGTTCACCTCTTCAACGGCTTCTACAATAGAAAATGTTTCCAATTGCAGTACCATTTTCCCAGCTTCAATTTTTGAAAGATCAAGAATGTCGTTAATCATCTCCAGCAGATGTTGACCACTAATATGAATATCATTGACACATTCCTTCTGCTCGGCGTTGATACTTCCGACAAGTTCATCTCGCAGGATTTCAGCGAACCCGATAATTGCATTCAAAGGGGTCCGCAGTTCATGGCTCATGTTTGCGAGAAAATCACTTTTCGCGCGACTCGCGTATTCGGCAGTCTCCTTGGCTTGTTGCATCGCTTCCTGGGTTTTTATCCGTTCAGTAATATTCAGTGCCATACTAATGCCAAGTTGTCTTTTATCGGGAAGTGCCCCAAGCAATGACGAACTAAACTCCCAAACCTGCCTTTCACCGGACTGGGTAATAATTACATACTCACCCTCTGCTACGCGCTCCGTGGAACGGTACAACTGGGCAAGATGTGCTTTGACTTCCTCAGCTTCTTGGCTATGCGCCTGCTCCAGCCATTTTGAGATTGTCGGTATATCTTCGAGTGCGTAGCCTGTTAATTCTGTCCATGCCCGACTAATTTGCAGGACTTCACCATCCTCAGCATGAATCATGATAGGCAGTGGCGCGCTCAGGACGGCTCGCCGGAAACGTTCTTCACTATGTTGTAACTCAATTTCGGCTTGCTTTCGATCTGTGATATTCGTTGATGCCATCACGAACCCAACGAGCTCACCGTCTTGCTGAATCGGCCCGATACAGGAGGCATACCAATACCCACTTATCAGTCCCTGCACTTCATAGGTAGCTGGTTCGCCAGTTTCAATTACCTTTGCGCAGGCTTCCTTGATGCGTGGGTGATGTTCTTCAGGCAGAAAATCAAAAACGCTCTTTCCAACGAGATCTTCAGGTTTTAATTCAAGGGTAGGTGGCAGTCGGTTGACAAATTGAAGGCGATAATTCAGGTCAAGAGTTGAGATAATATCAGGTACACTTTCAACAAGTGAGCGCCAGTTCGCTTCAGAATCGCGAACTGCCTGTTGGGCGCGATAGTATTCGGTGATGTCTCGTGAAATGCCGCATGTGCCTATAATCCGTCCATCTCTATCGCGAATAGGTACTTTCGTCGTTGACACCCACGTATCTTGTTCATCGGGCCATGTCTCTTTTTCCTGTTTGCCTTCAATCGGTTTCCCGGACTCAATAACGTTTTGCTCGTCTTGGTAGGCTTGTTGCGCGTGTTCACGCGTAAAGAAATCAAAATCTGTTTTATGGACTGCGTCAGTGGGGTTTTTTAAACCGAATTGGTCTGCCAAAGAACGGTTAATTCGGATAAACCGACTCTCCGTGTCTTTAAAGTAGATGTGGTCCGGGGTATTTTCCATCAGCGTATGTAACAGATCCCCCTCTTGGACATGTTTGACTGCCAATTGCTGGAAGCGCGTTTCACTCTCTTTCAGTCTCGCTTCCAATCGCTTTTCCCGGTTAATATCTGTTGCCACGAGGTAACAGAGTTGTTTTTCGGGCACTTTTGTTAGTCGCCATTTTAACCACTTGTAGCCTGCATCTTTGGACTGAAAACGGTTTTCAAAGCTAAGACTGTCACGTTCGCCTGTTTGAACCTTCTCAACTCCGGCGAGCGTTTGCTGTCTGTCATCGGGATGGACAAACATCGACCATTGCTGACTTTGGAGTTCCAACTCGGTGAATCCAAGCGTATCTTCCCAGGCGGAGTTGAGTGGGACGAAGCTGCCGTCACAACTGATACACGCGAACATATCTGTGGAAATCTCCAAAAGAGCGTGAGAATCAATGGATTTTCCTAATAATATGTGCTTGTGAGTTGCGTCCTTAAGCTTCATGTCAGCCTCCACAAGGTGTGAGGTAGGCGTAGGTTCTGACTTGTACGAGGTTTATCTTGTGACTAAAACCGCACGGTTTGCGAGTTTGACGACAGTTTGTGTGGTACTTTGGAAAACAAGTTCGTACAACCGACCGTGATGGCTTGCACTCAAAGCGATGAGATCGCAATCATTTTCCTCTGCGTTTTCCAATATATTTGCTACCGTAAACCCACGAGCGGTAAGGAAATCGGTTTGAACGTCATAGTATTTCAAATATGCTTCCATCTGCTGCTTAATCTGCGTCGCTTCAGGTTGTGTACTTGAAAGTGCGAGTCCAAGGATGCCAGCTTTTGTCAATTCTCCAATCTCCGCGACAAGTCCCAAAGCGTGGTCAGAATAAGTATCTCCGTGATGGACCGCGAGAATTTTCCGTAAAAGTGTGCACTGTTCGTGTACGACGATGATGGGTCGTGTGATATGCTGTAGGACATCGTCAATTTGGTTCTGAATCAGTTTGAGTCGACGCTTTCTGACATCTTCCGGCAGCCCAACGACAACAAGGTCAGCGGAGTGCGCTTGTTCACAAATCATCTGTCGCGGATTACCGGCGATAGCCTCAACGTGATAATCGAGAAAATCGTAGAGGGAGCATTCCGCTTCTGTCCGACGGAGCACCGTCGCTGCGACGTCAGCATTCCCGCCATGGCTGCTGTCTTGAAAGAAAACGCACGATAGATGTGTACCTAAAAGCACTGCCAATTGACCAGCGTACTCAAAGGCATTTTTTTCGTAATCCGTATCGCCGATGGCAACAAGGATATTTTTTATCATGAGGCACCCCCTTATCGGTGCGAGGCAGCCGAGTGTTACTGAGAAAACACTTATGTTCGTTTAACACAAGTTGCCTCGCGAACGCGCTACAATCAAACCTAAACTACGGATGGCGCATCAAGCCGGCAACTGCGTCATCTTCGTTTTCAAAACTTTTGAAGACGGTGATTAATCGAGCCATAACAATGAGATTTTTGACATGTTTGTTCACGTTAATCACCGCAATCGCCCCGCCATGGGGACGAATGTCGGCATAAACCTTCATGAGTGCCCCGAGCCCAGAACTATCCATCCCGGTTACCTCTTTAAAGTCAAACACCAACCTCGGTGGTGAAGGACACCCTGCCAGTGCCTCCGCTACGGTTTCCGAGATTTCTTGGATACCTGGGGTAATAATTCTACCACTCAGCTTAAATATAACGACCCCTTCTCTCTCAGACACGGTGATTGCCATAATTCACTCCTAAGTACTATAGCCAGATTGGACTGTAGGCACGTTCTCTCAATTGTACTGATTAACCCCCGCTCGATAGCCCGGAAACTGCTGCATCCTCGTCATCAAAATGTTCAAAGATACTGACCAACCGGCTTCGGACAATCAGGTTTTTGATATTTTTTCCGACATGGATGACACCGATGCGACCATTCTTCCGTGTTGCAGCGACGTGCGCACCCATGAGGGTCCCGAGACCTGAACTGTCCATCATCGTAACGCGCTCGAAATTGATGAGGATCCGTGGTTCATCGGAGGCATCTATTTGCGACGTGATAACGTCTCGTAACTCCGAGACGGAAGCTCCCATTATTTTCCCGTTCGGTTCCAAAATTGCGACACCATCTTGCTGGCGAATCGTAGTTGCCATGAATTCTCTCCTTCTTGATTTTCTGAAAAACTGAAGCACCAATTTGTTTTTTTAATTTTACAGCATTTTAAATTATTTGTCAACCTGCAATTTAAGATTTCTATAGACATATCACGTCTCTGGCGTGAAGAAACCTTTATCTATAAAGACACCTCTTTGCTCCAGCAAAGCAATATTGCTTCGCAGTGAGAATAGAAAAAGACGGGCACCTTCCCTTGCAAGCCGAAGAAAGTGCTATGTAAACGTGAGTTTGATAAATATTTAGGGCAGATGTATTTCCTCTTAAAGTACCCTGATAAGGGGAATTTAGGGGGTTAAAAATGGAATTCTAACAAAACTTCCCAGGGATATTTGTCCAAAACATAAGCATATACTACGTTTGCCGAGGGGCCAGAAACTCCAATTTTTTTCAAAAAAACGATACCCACTGAAAAAATGAAAACAGTTTGCAACCCAACGCCTATTGCTCACACGCAAAAATTGCGTCACCGGAGCCTCACCCTTTTTATGCGCGTTTTTTCTTGGAGAAAAAATAAAGTTAAGAGACAAGCCAGGGGATGTCCTCGTTTTTTAGGTACGGGGTGAGCAACTCTCGGAGTTGATGGCGTGCTTTGTAAAGGTGCGTTTTGATAGTGCCTTCGGACTTGTTTAAAAGGATAGCAATCTCTTTTATCGGTAGGTGTTGAGAATAACGTAGCAAAAATACACGTTTGCGTGTCGGCGGTAGGAGCTGGATAGCACCCCAAAGCATTTGTCGGAGTTCCCGCTTTTGGAGGACATCACCGGGATCAGGGTGCGTGTTCAGGATACGGCGTTCATCAACAGCATGAAGCGGATCAATGTCGTGTTCCGTTTGTTGTTTCCGTTGGAAGTCAATGCAAACGTTCTTGGCAATGCGGTATATCCATGAGTAGAACGCCGAGTCGCCGCGGAAAGTGTTGATGGCAAGGTAAGCCTTCAAAAAGGTTTCTTGGCATAGGTCTTTCGCTGCTTCGGGATCCTTCACCTGTCTTTGGATGACAGTATAGATGCGATATTGGTATTTGGTGACGAGCGGGTTAAACGCTTCAGTGTCGCCCTGTTGTGTCAGAGCGATGAGTTTATGCTCATCTATATGTACTGTGATGCTCAAGGGATTCTCCTGATTTGGGAGTGTATTTATTTACTCGATAACTTCTCTCTAAGCACACCACGGAGTTCTTCCGGATTCTGTGCGTCAATTCGGTAGCCTTGTGTCTCTAAGACATGTCGAATAAAAGCTTTACCTGCTTGGCAATGATGCTCCACACTGAGGAGCATCGGTTTTAGATGCCAAGGATATGCCTTCAAAATCGGCACTTCTGCCCCTTCAACATCTAAACGTAAGAGGTGAATGGGTTTGTGGTTTAGTGCCAAAATCAATGTCTCAAGCGAGACGGTAAAGAGTTTGAAAGTTATTGTGTTATCAATCATATCAGTATGAAGGTGTTTCGCCTCTTCCAAGGCGAATCGATTGACAAAAAGGTTACTAAGTGGACCTATTTCCATACCCATTGTGCTAAACACTGATGCCTCGCTGATTGCCGCATTGATGAAAGTAAGTCGGTGTAAAAAGGGTCTGAGTTTTTTGTCTGCTATCGTTTTTTCAACGAGCGCGTAGAAGTTGCGCGGGTGTGCTTCTACAAGATAGCCGTGCCAATGGCCTTCTTTAGAGAGCCACGACTCGGGAAGGGAACGCAACGGATCGGTCCGGTGTTTGCTCCGTGCGATGTCCCGCCAATCGTCTCGAATAAGGTATGTCCATTCTGCTTTCTGTCCTGTTCCAATTTCCAGAAAAATACATCTGTTATCCGTGGCTACATCTGTTTGTCGGACAGAGTACCTCTGTTTTACCTTTGAGAGGCCTCTGAGAACAACCGTTTTTATCTCTTTTTTAATATGATTGTACATGTCTCTGCCTATAGTAAAATCCGAAAGCAATACTGCCTGCGAACAGTTCGCCGCTCAGTATCCAGAATCGAGAGAGGAGAGCGACCAGCATTGCTGTTGTGGGGGGTAGATACAACGTTAGCAAAACACTCAAAAGACTTTCTCTAACACCTAACCCGCCGGGGGTTATCAGACTAAGGAAACCGATGCTCCACGCGAGGGAGTAAACACTTGTAAGTTTAAAGAACTGATGGTACTGGAGTGGATGTATACTTTTAATAAAAAGAAAAAAGGCGATTCCAAAGTAAATCCAGAGAAAAAAATAAGTGACGACAATATGGCGTATTCCTGAAATGAAAAACAGAGTGCGTATATATTTTTCAACGAGTTTCGTATTGCAAAAAAAGAGCATGAGAACAACTGTGCCGCCACCACCAACCAAAACTGTGAGTCCTATAAAAAGTGTATTCTCCAGATGCAAACCGTAGAAGTCGTTGTGTAAAATGGGAGACATCAAGACAGTCCCACCAAGTGCTACCCCTATCAGGCACTGAAGGGCAAGTCCTTGTATGGTACTCACAATCGCCGCGGTTTTTGAAAGTCCGAGGGGTTGACAGAGGGCGATGATGCCAACAAACTGCCCGACTTTGCCGGGGACGTATTTGCCAAATTGTGTGAGTTGGAAAAGCGTCCAACACTTTTGAAAAGAGGCAGACTTTTGGGCTGCGGAAACATAAAGTTTTCGCCATGGGTAAACCAGCAAAATTTGATAAATGAAAAGTAAGACCAGTGAGAGCACGAACCAGAAGGGTTGGAACACGACCGCTTCCTCTTCGAGCTCTGTCAGCGAACTGTAAAGTTGCTTGAGCAGAAAGCAGAGAATTGCCAATGCAAGTAGCAATCTTCCATACCGCAGCAACCGCGAGTGCATCATGTTTTAGGTTTCCTTTTTGTCCCGAACGGCGCGTGTTCAGTATCCATTTTCTCCTGGATCACGCGTCGTTCAAGTCGGGAGATGAGTCCGATAACAAGTTCACCCAATAACCCGATAGAGAAGAATTGGATACCCAGAATTATCATCAAAACCGACAACATCAGCAGCGGACGGAAACCGACACCACCTTCCACTATCCACAAAACAGCGAGATAGAGACCTATCAGAATGCCAAGAAAGGCAACCAAGCCACCAATGGTGCCGAAAACATGCAGGGGGCGTTTGAGATATTTCGTCAAAAATAGCACGGTGAAGAGGTCAAAGAACCCTTTCGGTATCCGCTTGAACCCATACTTAGAAACCCCAAACCGCCTCGGATGATGTTTCACCTTCACCTCTCCAACCCTATAACCTGCTTGATGTGCTAATATCGGGATATATCGATGTAAGTCGCCGTAGAGATGCAGTTCTTTGACAACTTCGGCACGGTAAGCCTTGAATCCACAGTTCATGTCGTGAAGTTTCACCCCTGTGGAAAACGTAGTGACGCGATTGAAAACGAAAGAAAATACCCGTTTCTCCAGTGGGTCTTTGCGCGGATATTTCCAGCCAGAAACAACATCATAATGCCCGTTGTTGAGAGTTTCTAACAACTTCGGTATTTCGTTCGGATCATCTTGGAGGTCTGCGTCCATAGTAATGACGATATCCCCTATTGCTGCGGCGAAACCAGCCATGAGTGCTTCCGCTTTACCTCGATTGTGTTTGAAATGGATAACATGCACCGGCAAGGATTGTGTTTCCATCGAGAGGGTATCTAAGATCGCTGCTGTTGCATCCGTGCTGCCATCGTTGATAAAGATAACCTCGGCGCAATGATAGGCGTGCGTTTTCAGAGTAACTTGAATCTGCTCCAATAGAATAGGGAGTGATTCTGCCTCGTTATATGCCGGTATGACTATCGAAAGTTGCGGGAAATCACAGAATGTTTTTGACACTGCGCTGATACACCTCCTTTATCTGTTCAATCACCTTGTCCCAAGTGAGTTCGTTGAGAATTCGTTCGCGGCCTGCATGTCCAAACCGCTGGCGTTTTGATTTGTCCGTGAGTAAGGTAACGAGTGCCGCTGCTAATTCTGCGACGTTTCGCTCCTCTACCAAAATCCCTGTTTCTCTGTCCTTGACGATAATAGGAATGCCGGAGATATCGGAGGCGACGACAGGTTTTCCACACGCCATCGCCTCGAGAATGACATTCGGGCAACCGTCCACGTTGCCCTTGGGGTCAAAAACCGCAGGGAGTGTAAAGATATCGCAGAGAAGGAAATAAACAGGCACTTCAGAGCGATTAATGGTGCCCGTGAACCTGATGTTTTTTGAAACGTTGAGTTCCTTCGCCATTATTTTTAATCTACTCAGGTCAGTCCCATCACCGCCAATGATGAGGGTAACATTCGGAACCTTCTCTTTTACCAGGGGGAGTGCTTGAATCAGGATGTCAAATCCTTTCTTTAAGACGATACGCCCTAATGCGAAAATAATACCATCGCCCTCTGGAATTGAAAATCTCCTTCGGATTTCTATATGTTCTTGTGCCTTTAGCGGAACGGACAAAAACGCCTCGGGGTCTACGCCGTTAGGGATCAGACACCGTCTCGCCTCGGGAACACCCAATGCTGCGAGTTCAGGCAGAAATGTAGGTGTCACGCTTGTTGTCATCTTGGTGTGTTCCAACACCCAAGTTGCTATCCATTTGAAGAGGCGATTCTGCTTAGCGATGAACATGTCGGAACCCTGCATTGTAGTGACTAAAGGTAGTTTATACACTTTACAAAGAACTGCTCCAATAAACCCGTTGGGCAGGAGCCAAAACGCGTGAATCAGGTCAAAGCGGTGCTTGCGATGCAATCGGAACAGGTGGAAGATGCCGGATAAGAACATGAACGGTGCGAGCAGATAGACATATTTTTTTAGTTCGCAATCGTTGACGAGCGTATTGGAATAGCCGAGTCGCTGCAGTCTCCGTGGAAAAAAGTAGCGGTATGTCTGTAGATTCACGCTGTGGTCTGCTGGAGTGCGTGCGAACCGCGGCATATCGGGTGTGAGCACGGTGACATCAACCCCCTCTTTCTGGAGCGTCTCTGCCGTGGATTCAACAAAGGGTGCTGTTGTGTCATTGGGAAAACAGGGATATGTATGTGTAAGCAAACAGACTTTCATCTAATTCCCCTCCTATTGGACTCTGTAGATCCAGATCTGATCAATACCGTTGAGTGTGATGATTGCCTCGAGTTCACCGTTTAGCGTTCCTGTTTGTGGCACCCTACCTATCTGTGAGTCTCGAATGTAAACGACCTCGTAATCGGGTGTGCGTCCTCTCCGCCTATCGGCGCGGTATGCAAACCCTTGGAGGTAGTACTGCACAAATTCTGTGGCTAAGGGTGAGACTTGGACCCGTAGGCGGTGCGCGCTCGGTTTCTGATTAAGGTAGTTAGCAGCGATATCCAGCCCCGAGGCTTCGCCGACGGTAATAATTTTCGTGATATCTGTTAATTTCCAACAGAGATTATAGTAAGTGCCATAATAGGGATGGCGCGCTAACACAGGAGCAGCCTGAATAAGAAAGAAACTTGTGCATGTAATGACAGCAAGTGCTATTTTATATTTGGCGGTTTCCGCTGTACCAAAACGTGAACGTATCGCAGCGTAACTCCATTTGAGCCCTTCCACAAACCCGATAGCGGCCAGTATTTCCAACATCGGGAACGCGGGTAAGAGATATCGGCTAAACTTTTTATTCGTCACTGAGAGGCACACCGTGAAAAGTACCACCCCGGCGACAAGGAGCAGCAATGTTCGGAACTGATGGGCGGTCTTCTCTGAGTGTTCTCGCTGTTTCCAAAGTAGGAAACAGCCGAGCAGCGCGAGGGGCAGCATTAATGGGGTGCTTTTGATAGTAAGGACGAAAGGATAAAAGAGCCAACCTGGATCGTTGACAACCTTCCCTAAAAAAAAGTGTTCGACTTCATGTGGTGTTGTAACTGCCCAGTTGACTCTGTCGAAGACATGCCACACGGTTTGTGTTGCCTGTACACAAATGAGTATCAGTCCAACGAATGTAATGATGAGAAGACCTATAGGACTGTGTCCGTTTTTCATCTCTCTGAATAGTAGAAGGGTAAGTCCGAAAAGGCAGAGGATCAGCATGCCCAAAATAGGGGTCCAGAAAATGGGCCAAAGGATAAGGACGGTGAGGGCAGTACAGTTGAGGAAGGCAAGCATCTCTGCGACGTGTGCCTGAAAGTCTTCAGTGCGTTTCTTCCAGAAGATAAACAGACATAGCGGTATCCAGGGCAACAGTATCAGGGCGTAACTCTTGGAAAGTAGCGCGAGTCCAAAGGCGACACCTGAAAGGCTGAGATAGCGGTGGTCCTGTCGGTTTTGGCAAAAGAGTAGAAATAGAAGCACCGTCAACAGAATAAAAATTGTGGCGAGTGCGTCTGTATGGACGCGGCGTGATTGTGCCAAAAGGAGGGGTGAAGTAGCGAGGCACGCGAACCCAGCAAGTGCTATCCACTGTCCAAAGAGTTTATAGAGTAAGAAACAGGCTATGCCGATACCTGCCCAGACGACAATGCCGATGAACCACCGGGCGTGAGTGAGGTTTTGGACATCTATGCGTGGTTCTGTCCAAAAGGTACGGAGTCCCGCAAGCCACATCGTTGTTACACCGGGGTGGTAGGCAACGAGGACTTCGGAGAACTCACCTTGCTTGACAGCCGACATGAATTGCTCGCTCCGATTGAGCCAGCGCGCTTCATCGCTACTCCAGTGTGCGTCTAAAGAGAGAAGGCGTAGTGCCCCTATTGTGAAAAAGAGCCCGCAGGTAATGGCAAAGAGAAGTTTTTTTTGTGGAAATCGCATAAGCGGTCCTACGTGGTGTTTTTAGCGGTTGATTTTCATGCATCTCCTATGAAAAGAGGCGAGATGCATGAGGTATCTCCTATTCAACCGTAAAGGATTCTCGCGTGCGACTATCATACACATTGGTCCCGGAGGGTGGATCTAACGCAAAACGGTGGGATGGAACAGGTTCGTTAATCCGCACGTTTGTCAGGTGCATCGTTATTGTCGATACATCCGTTTCTACCCCGGTTGCTGCATCGGTAACTGTTGTGACGAATTGACCGGATTTAGGAAACCAGAGATCGGGTGCGACTTCTTGGAAGTCAAAATCTTGTATGAGATGCCTTGTGCCCTCGTTTCCAGAGGTAGAAGACATAACGCGTTCGGGGCGATAGCTCTTCTTAGGATTTAACCACCAGTCTACAGTCAAATCCTCAACGTTGCCGTTGACATGATAAACTTGCCCACCGTCCCAATCCTCCAGTGTGATGGACTTAACGTTGATTTGATCAAGGCGCGTTGCAAGAGATTCCTCACCACTGAGGTCCCATCCCCAAAGGCGGGGATCGTATGTTATGTCATACCCAATGTCACTTTTGCGCGTCATTCGCGTGCCATTCGTTGTTTCTCGAAGCACTTCATAGGTTTCACCATCATAAGCAAATTGCGTTGTACCGGTGCGAGAGATGTTGCCGTATTTTTCATGAGCCTGTATGGTGTCTTGTGTCACCGTACCGTTCACCCTGCGGCCCGAGAATTCAAAGGTGCCTTCCCAGGTGCCGTTAACCGGGCTCAGACCATCGGAGTCATCAACGCTTGATCTTTGTAAAAAAAAGTCGACACTCCCGCTTTCAAGAAGGCTATCGTAGTAGGAGATACCTTCTCGTATCAGTTGGAACATTTCGTCTTGAGTGAGTTCTGGCGCATTGTCTGCTGTTGCCCCTTGTGGGGTGGCATTGTTTTCCGGGCTATTTTGTTCCTCAAGGGTCTCAAGGAAGTTAAGAGCCTTTGCAACTTCTTCGGGATCGGCACCCGTGTCCTCTACTTGTCGCCCCTCTTCCGGCGTAGCAGGCGGTGTTTCCACTGTTGGCACAGTGTTGGGTGATGATCCTAGAACCTCAGCGATGCTGGGTGATGTCGTAGATGTTGCCGCTGTCCCGCGTGTGTTCCGGACAGAATGTTCCGCTATGTGCCAATAGAGCAACAAGGCACTCACAACAACAATCCCACTAATAAGAACTGTCCATCCTTTTATTCGTGTCTGTTTTCTTGACATGCGCGTTTCTCCTTTTTTCGGAAGGATGGTGAGCAGCGATGCTCACCATCCATACAACATCTAACTTGATGAACACTCGTTTGTCGTCGGCACAGTGTAAACGGCATCAACTTCAACTTCGTAAATCGTTCCAGTTCGCTTCCAGCAGTTTCCACCGTGATATTCGTACCTTAAGGCACAAACTTGACTGTACTCATCTGTCGTTATGCAATCCAGTGTATTACTTTTTCCCAAACAGACTGCAAACTCGCCAGCAATCTGTTTGAACGAAACCCAACCTTTACCGGTCCACTCTTTCCAGCAGTCTTCTATCTCCCCACATTCAGGTCTATCTGCGAAGTGGCTTCCTTCCTGCATTCGTGTGCAATCGGCAACGTCACGTCCAGCCCCTTGCGTTGCAAGCATTTCTGCTTCACTGAGGTTTTGGAGCGCGGTATTAGTATTAGCATCCATCTGCACCAGGGTAAGTCCTACCATGAGTACAAGAATGAATGTCGCGAAAACTGTTAATCTCATGGGTTTTCTCCTTGGTTGCCAAGCGTGAACGCTTCGGCAGTACTGATGATTTCTGGCACGTGGGCCTCACCTTCTGGTAACGCCCTGCATTGTGCAAGACTCTTTCTATTTTGAAACAATAGCAAAAACCGGCACTTGAATAAGCGGTATTTTCGGATGGTTTGTGTGTATCCGAACTTTGCCTTTTAGGATGCCAGTCGGTAAAAGCAGTGGTAACGTTAACTGCACTTGGTAGCGATTTTCGTCTTTTAGCTGCTTCACCTGAGCTGTCCCAACATCGGTATCAACCTTCTCGATCTCAATGTCGGTTCCGCTCAAGTTGTGGAGCACCACCGCTTTTGTTTTTCCTTCGGAGGCACCAATACGACCGAAGAAAAATCGGTTGGGGGTCAGTGTATATCGGTCATCCACTTTCCCCGAAATCGGTAAGATGAGTGTCTTCGTTTCCTGGTCGCTATCGACATAGTGCAAGGTAAGCATCTCGTCAAATGTCCCACGCGGCATCTGGTCAGTTTCAAAATGGAGTTCAATGTCGGCAGCGCGCCACGGATAAATGACGGTGTTACTGCGGAGGATAGGTTGTATCCATTCCTGTGAACTCTCGATTTTCTGAATTTTCACAGTGGTTTCCTTGAGGTTTTGAAGCCCAATGGTTCGCTTTGTCTTGGATGCGCCCGTGCTTCTGAGATAGATGGTTTCAGGAACGAAGACGACAGAAAACTCCCGAAGAATTCCTAACGATATAAAGGTATGTGGACGTTGCGGTGTATCTGTCTGAAGATGAATGGTAGTAAAAAGCGAACGGTTAACAACACTGGTATTCCAGTTGATGTGAAGAAAATCCGTACCACCTGCTGGAACTATATTTCCATCTTGTTTGACAACAATGCAACTGCAATTGGCGTTGACACTTAGAATTTCTATCGGAATATCGCTCCGGTTTCTTAATTGGGTCGGAATACCATACTCGCCGCCTCTATACTTGCCGAAGTCAGCGAGGGCAGGAGACGTATAGAGTACCGGCGATCTTTGGTGTTGCTGCTTTTTTGAGAGAACGAGCGTTCGTCCCGTCCAGAGTTCCAAAAATCTGTCTTTAGAGATGACCGTCGCTGCATCGCGTAGAGATGCCTTCGGTGTATCAAAGAGGCGCACCCATTTTTTCGTGGCGTGCTCCACCACAATGAAGTGTCCCACGGCGGTAGCGTCCCCTGCCGATGGATTTTCGTCCTCAAACGTGGTTCTCAGATGTGCAATGACAGGCGTGTTCAACTGTTGGAGTTGTTGATAGGTGAGTTTGACTCCCTCCAACGCAAGTCCTATCTCCTTCGCACAAGCAATAATATCGGCAAAACTCACAACGCGACTTCCTTCCCGTTTTTCTTTAACGATGTCGGCAGTTTTCTCCAGCGACACCTCAATACCTAAAATTGTAGCGAGGTGGTAGAGACTGGCAGCACCACAAGCATGCTTTTCATCTATGGCGAAAGATATCTGTAGCATAAACAAGGCAATAAGTAAGATGCTAACAAAAAGTTTCATGATTTCACCTCTGTTTCGGGTTTTTTCGGACCACCGCCAAAAGGCGACGGCGAAAGATTGATATATTTCTCTTCACCTTTTTTATTGGTGTAACTTACCTGACGCGCCTTAATGAGTGTGATAATGAATCCTTCTAAAAAGGTATCACCTGTTTTAACGATAATCCTTCGGTATTTCGGATGGTTGCTCCGCAAAATCGCGGTATTCTTCGCAGAATCTGCATACACCATTGTCCCAATAAGTTCAAGTTTGAGCGTCCATTGGTATAGACGATATCCAAGCGGACGGAAAAGGTTATTGTCTACGATCATCTGACAGTAAGGGGGCAGTTTCACAAAAGCGCGACGGGGCATCCGTCGGATTACTTTACGCTTCGGTGCGGGTTTGTTGATCTTTTGATAAAGCTGCTGCCGTAACCGTTCTTGCAGATACGGATCTGCCTTAAGGTCCATAAGCGTGGCACCCTCTTTTTCGAGCAGTTCTTGTATTAATTTTGGCGGTGTGTCATCGCTATTTCCAAAGGTCGCACCACTGATGGAAATTCCCAAAGCACACAGAAAACTGAGGATTCTTAAAAATAGATTCATCGGTGCCCCTCCAACGTATGGACGATTTTGGGGAAATATACTTTTAAGTCAAACTTCGGACTATTCTCCACAGTGTGGCAGGCAAGGCACGTTGTCTCTGTCACTTTACCATAACCTACGTCAGTGACCTTTGAAACCTCGTTTTGTTGTTGTTTTACATGTGTACTGCCTGCACCGTGGCAGTTTTCACATCCTACGTCAAGGTGATTTGGTGTTTCCTCAACGGAAAGAAAACCGGTAGAGAACCCGAACCCGACGGTATGACAGGTTAGACAATCCGGATCGGTTTCATGTCCTGCGACCTCCAAAGTATGGTATGCATGTGCATGTTTGGTTGTCTTCCACGATGTCCACTCAGTTATATGACACGTTTTGCAAGTGGCAGTCCCGAGAAACTGTGGACCTGTTTCCTGTTGTGTCCGAGGCACTGACGCTGTGGAATTTTCATCCGTTATCATTTGTTGATACAGTGCTAATAATTCTATCATCCGCTGCGAATCAGGAACCTGTTCGTCTAACAGATGCCGTTGTGGGGCACTAATAACTGGATATCGGGTGATGTCCCAATCGACCTTCACACTACAGATAGATTTTCCTTTAGTTCCTATGTTCACGAACTGACGATCAGGTAACGCTGGCAGCGGCACCGCCTCGGCGTTATCATTGCTGACGACTATGACCCCTAACATCGGAAAATCGTTTCGCAGTTTTGATGCCTCAATGGACGTTCCATTAAAAAGACAGATGATCACGTCAGCATTCTCAGTCAGTTCGGGCATTAAGGTATTCAAAATAGTGGTAGGATCCAGAACACGCAAATCGGTGTTCTCAGCATAGACTGCGTAACTTGGCGAAATAAGCCCAACAATGGCGATTTTAACGGCATCATCTGGCAATTGCACTGTATGCAAAAGGTAAGGTATGAACGCCGGAGAAGTTCCTTGATAAAGGTTCGCGCTTATTAATGGAAGTCGGTTCTGTTCTGAAAGGGCAGTCAGATGCGAAGTGCCGAGTTGGAGATCGCGTTCACCTACGTTGTAGGCAATATACCCCATATCCGCCAAAGCAAAAAAGCCGATATCCGCCTTAATTTCGGATTGTAGCGAAGCATCTTGTATCAGGTTCCCATTCGCAATAGGTAGGATTATGTTTTCACTGGCGCGAAGTTGTTGGAGTAAACTGTCTCGTCTTGCAATGCCGCCAAGTTGGCCTTCAGCACATCCACAAGGTTCTATATACCCGAGTTCTCCACCACTAAAAACCAATGTTACTGTATCGGAGTATTTTCCGAGTCTTGACATTGCATAACAAGCATAGACAACGCTTCCTAAACCTATCAAAATAGAACAGATAAACATAAAACTTCTCATGAATTTCACCTATTAGATGACCCCGAAAAAGTTTAGGGTATAACCTTCACAACATTTCGGAACTTGAGAAAAAATATGTGCTGCGCTAATTCACAAGTGCTGATGCACACAATAGATTTTACGCTATTAAGCCTTGGGCAAGTTTCGTGCCAACTCTCTGAATAAAGGCATATTCTGGCACAAAACCGCTGACATTCCAAAGATATCTCTCGGTGTCATCCGCCTAAAACATAGGCACACACTACGTTCACCGAGGGAACCAGAAACTTTAACTTTTTTCAAAAAAAGCGGCACTCGCTACAGAAATGAGAATTGTTCGCGATCTTCTGCTTGTTGTCCATACGCAAAAATTGCTTAAGGACACGCAAAAATTGTGCCACTGGGGACCTCACATTTCTTGTGCGCGTTTTTCTTGCATAACGTGAGTTTGAAAATAAAAATTGGAGTTCCTGTAGGTGTTTTGCTTGGGTATTTCTGCGGATTTTCCCTTAGGTTGAACGGAGCCCTCCTAAAAATCGC
>CAZQIP010000286.1:0-30615 GCA_964593655.1 uncultured bacterium
GGTGTTACCCAAATTATACTTGGAGGCATGTCGTTAGACGATACGCTCTCCCTCTGCCAAGATGCCGGATACGATGCCGTTGAACTGACTTTCGGTGAAGGAAAAGATACGGACATCAATATGAGCGACACGGAACTTGGCGGCATCGCAGCGAAGTGTGAGACGGCAGGTATCGAAATTGGCAGTATTACAGCAGGTTACGCCGATCGCGGTAACCTCCTGAGTTTGGATGCAACGCAGCGCGAAAAAGGGGCAGTCTCTCTCGCCCGTGGTTTGGAAGTCGCAGGCGCACTCGGTGTCGGAGGGATTCTATTGCACCCCGGTCAACTCACCGCTGAGGGGACATATCAAGAAGTGTGGGATAACCTCGTCGGTATCCTGAAAGACTTAGCACCTTCTGCAGAAGCACACAAGGTTGCCATCGGGCTCGAAAATGTTTGGAACAAATTCTTGCTCAGCCCTAAAGAGATGCGTGATATTGTAGATGAGATAGATAGCGAGTGGGTCGGCACCTATCTTGATACCGCAAACATGATGGCTTACGGCTACCCAGAACACTGGATCCGTGAACTCGGGCACCGCATCAAACGGGTACATTTCAAAGATTTCGCCCGCGGCGCACACCAGTTCGTTAACCTCTTAGACGGTGATACAGACTGGAAAGCCGTGATGGCGGCGTTCCGATCCATCGGGTACGACGGTTATGTTATCCATGAAGTCGGTGGGGACAGGGCAGCCCAGATTGACCTTGCGAAACGGATGCGTCAAATCGTTGCGATGTAACCCGAAAAAGAGAAGGCGATGGCTCTAAGAGAAACCATCGCCTCATGCCGGAGGTCGGACTCGAACCGACATGGACCTAGGGCCCGCGGGATTTTGAGTCCCGTGCGTCTACCAATTTCACCACTCCGGCTCTGTTCAGCAACATATATTATAGCACACTCTCAGCAAAAAGTCAACTAAAAAACCATGGCGAACCAACAACGAAATCTTGCACCTGAAAGCATATTCCAACGCTTCTGGACGAGCGCGATCGCATTCCTTAACCAACTCCGGGAAAGGGAGACATGGCAGACCTTATGGCATTGGGGACTCTGGCGCGTCATACCCAAACGCCGCCGCATTCTTAAACGCATACAAGAACTCCAACCGCTTCACGCAAACGCCCCGCCTGAAATGCGCGCGCTCAGAGATGAAGTCTTCTCAAAAAGCTGCTTAGAACTGAAACGTCCGGAACAAGAACAGATTCTCCTGGACACTTTGACACACGTACATCAACCGCTCGGATTTGAACAAATTTTCTTTGCAGCGATCTATCCAGTCTTACTCAAACGCGACATGGTCGTCATCCCAATGACGACTGAAACCCCACACCGGCTTGACGTAGAAATCGGGTATCTCGGACACAATGAAGATTATTTCTTTTGGGTGCTTGAGATTGACAGCACAAAACGCCTCACACTCGATACACCGCTCAATCCGAGAATCGAGGCGCGGGAGGACAAACGTTATACGGTCTATTCACTCGGAGCTAGTGGGCTTGTGGATACAGACTTTACCGAATACGCTGAGCAGTGGCTGCTTGATTCCCCGCGTTTGACAATAGCACTGCCGCTGCTTGCCGCCGCGTATGCCGATCAGTGGATCCTTAACGCACGCCTCTATCTCGCGCACATCCTCACAGATTTGAAGAAGCGGAATTATAAGGTTACAGCAATGGTAATACCTGATTTTGAACGGGAGCGGTTGTCACTTTTACGCCGTCTCTCCCTGGACCGGCTAAGAAAACGTCAACTTCTGTCCGAACGCCGAAATCGGTGAGGTAAATCCCCGGCTCAATTGAGAAACAGATACCAGAGATCAAGGCACGTGCATCCCGCGTCTCTAAGTTATCTAAATTCACGCCGTTGCCGTGGATAACGGTACCGATGTTGTGTCCGGTACGGTGGATAAAGTATTGTCCGTATCCTTTTTCAGTGATATAGCCGCGGACACAATCATCGACTTCATAACCGTGAATCGGTACGTCTGCTTCCCACCTCTCCTGAATGAATCGTATTGCACTATCCCGTGCTTCTTTGACGATATTGAAAATCTCAACGTACCGAGTCGGAACGCTTTCCCCGGCATAAGCCACCCATGTCGTATCCGCAAAAACCGCATCTCGATCTTTTTGTTTCGCCCATAAATCAATCAGAATGAAATCGCCTGCTTGAATCTCTTGGGTATCCGTTGCCGAGGGGGCGTAGTGCGGATCGCTGCTTTTTGCATTCACAGCGACAATCGGTGGGTGATCTGTAACCAAATCCATCGCATCAAATTGTCCGAGAATCTCCTGCTGTACGTCGTATTCCGTAACTGTTTTCCCATCCCGCAGCTGCGAACCGATCCACGCGAAAGCGTAATCTTTCGCTTGCAATACCAAGTGTGCGGATTTTTGATGTCCTGCTGCCTGTGCATCGCTGAGACGTGCCTCTACCCGCTGTGCGAGTTCCGCAGACGTTTGCACTTCAAGCCCGAACGAACGAATCCACTCCAGCGTACCAGCATCTACCCGTGAAATGTAAGGGATTTCGGCATTTGGTGAATACTCCATCGCAACCGTTTTGACACCAGTGAGCAGAGTACGGATCGCGTCGTTAAGTTCTTCCCAGCCAGCGTAAAGCGCGACCTGTCCTTGTACACGGGTGAAGTTCGATGTCTCAATCCGATGGACCAACCACCGCGGCTCGCCCTGTTTAGGGATAAGGCAGAACCATCGGCGGGTAATATGTGCCTCCGCCAAACCTGCAACGTTCTGTGCAATCGGGTTGATCCCACGAAAATCGTAGAGGAGCCACGCATCTAACTCTAAAGCTGCCAACGCATTCTGAATTTCAGTTATTTTCATGTCAATTGTTTTTTTAAGATAAGGTATTCTCAAAAAGATTTTGATTAGTTTTTGACCAAAGCGATAACAGAGACGATAACAGCAATGACAGCACATCCAATGGGTATCCATTCTTTGAACGCCAACCGCCTGCCTTTCAACTCTGCAACATCGGTTTCAACGTTTCGCAATCGGTTGTCAATACTGGTGAGTGTTGTTTTTATATCGTCAAAACCTTTTGACATGAGGTCATACAGTTCTTCGGTGGTCATTGCTGTGTCTCCTTTGTGTGTATTCAATTATGTACATAATAGCATATCTAAGCGAAAGAATCAAGAAAAATCAAGATGATAGCAGAGCCATTCAGTTCTCGGTTTTTTTCGCCCAATTTTAGCGGTTTCCTAACCGCACCAGACATCCCCAAGAAATTATCGTATTAATTTTCTTCATACAGCTTCGGCACAAAGGCATCTCTGTCAAGTAGCGATTTTTACGCTATCTCCAACGCAGGCAAACTCTCAACAATATCCACAGTCTCCAAACTCACCGTAATCACCTTCCCAATCAACTTGACAATATACTGTGGATCGTCTGCACGGTTTGGGTCGTTGACGATGCCGCTGCGTTTGTCTATTTTGACGCGATATTGATCTATTACCCATTCCAATGCGGAACGGGTGCCGAGCCGATAGTCAAAAACCTTCGGAGGGATACCGGATAGCGTCAGGAAGTCATTGTAGATGAGCGCGGTTTTGTCTTTGGAGAGTTTCATTTTCTCGACACGCCAATCGAGGGGTGTGTCCGGCGTTTGGACGAACTTCAGTTTATCGTATTCGGGTTGGGATTCGTAGGTGACGTGGAGGTCTGCTAAGCCTGCGCCTGCCTCTGCGAATCCCCAGAAATCCGTTGCGAAAGGGATATGTGGCAGATCGCGCT
Organism: uncultured bacterium; assembly: GCA_964593655.1. Taxonomy (GTDB): domain Bacteria; phylum Poribacteria; class WGA-4E; order WGA-4E; family WGA-3G; genus WGA-3G. The sequence continues at coordinate 3,806 of CAZQIP010000286.1, forward strand.
TGAGGTTCGCTGCGTATTTTTCGCGATATTCAGGATGGTGCAGGAGTCCGTAGTTGTAGTGGAAAATGTCCCATTTGGTAAGGGTGTCGTCTTCGTAATGCGTGCGGAACTGTGCCAATGCCCAATCGGTGATGTTTTCGCGGCGGTTTGTGCCATCCTCGTCGTAGATGTAGAATGGGAAGCATTGGGTTCCATCTGTTGAGGTTATCGTCAAATTCGGGACTACATTTGTAAAATAACACCAAAAATCAGTACGCCCACCAATACTTGGAACACAAATCACTCGATTCTCTTTTTCGGTCTCAAAAGTGGGAAAGATAGAAGGAAAGCGCGAAACTTCGTCATTCATAATGGAATCAAAAAACAGATTAGATTTTGTGAAAGGACGGTAGAGTGAATCTCTTACCTTGTACTCAGCATATTCAGCAATATTGTTTCGTTTCAATTCGCGCTTTAAGTTACGACTCCACTTGATTTTTTCGTCATCAGACACCACAAAATTATCAAGATTAGCATCTCGGTCTGTTCTTTGTCCCCATCGTGCAACTTCTGCATTGTAATTTTCAATCATACCCCTCATATTTTCGCCAAGCCTGTTGTGATTGAAGTTGTAAACCCATGCATCACGGTTCGTACTGACACCAAGACTGTAAGTCTTGAAAATTACATCCGTCGCTGCACCTTTAGCTGCTCTCATCTCCTTATTCCCCATCGGAATAAAGGTGTCAAATTCAGAATGGAGGCCTTCGGTGAGCCACGTATTCCGTTTGTCAGGTGTTATTTGCTCCCATTCAATATTCTGGTAATGCTGCTTTGAATTGAGATGGTCATACTTATCTTCCTTCCGCCAGAATTCATCAACACAAGCGTAGAAAATTTGCGTTTGCGAATCTGTGTTGTCAGCCTTTTTGATGAAAAAATTAATACTCACCCCAACTTGAATGCCAAACACATTGTGTGTCGTCCCCGACAGTTTCGGATTTTTACGAACATTACCCCCCAGATCCAAAATGTAGATAGCGTCAAATTCTTCTGCAAGACGTTTTCGCATGCCATCGAACGCTACACCGTCGAGAAAGCCGTTATTCGTCACAAAAGCCACAACGCCTTCCTCACCAATTCGATCAGATGCCCACCGAATTGACTTGACATACGGATCGGAAAGTTTATTTCTGAGCGTCGCTTTGGAGTCTTTTGCGTACGTGTCTGCAATCCGTTCATCCATCGTTTTATACTTACGGTTTTTGTTGTTGTCGTTCTCGTTAACTTGTCCCATATTGTAAGGTGGATTGCCGATGACGACGAACATATCAGTCTCTTTCTGCTTTTCGACGCGTGCCGTGTTCGCAGGTGTGAGGAGCTGCATCTGTTGGTCCTCTATCATCTCAAACGTATCCACGAGACAGATACCTTCATAGGGTAGATACCGGTGCGTTGCGGTGTAGAACGCTTGCTCGATATTCATACTGGCGATGTAGTAGGGTAGGAGCATCACCTCGTTGCACTGGAGTTCCGGCGGGTCAGCGGTGTATTTTCGCTCCAGTGAGATCGGGTCAAGCTCCTGCATAATGCGGACGATGAAGTTGCCAGTCCCGACGAACGGGTCGATGATATGCACGCCACTATCCGAAAGTGAACGATCAAACTCGGTCTGCAAGATATGCGCAACACTTTTCACCATGAAATCGACGATCGGTTGCGGTGTGTAGACGATGCCGTGCGTATCCGCAACCTTGACAGAAAACCCTTGAAAAAACTGCTCATAGACAGTGTTGAGAAAACCCTGTTTCTGTGAGAAATCAGTGATAGTCGCGGCGGTCTTCTCGATCGCAGCGTAGAACGGTTCCAAAGGGCGGAGAAATTCAGAGCGGTTGAGTGTCCGCTCAGTAAGCACGTCAATAACATTCTCAATTTCACGGGCGATAATATTTCGGCGGGTAAAGTCGGGATTATCAAAGACCGTGCGGAAGATACGTTCTGTCAACAGATGCTGGATGAGCATCTCTTCTATGGCGGCGACGGAGAGGTTCGGATTAATCGAGGCTTGACACTGTTGGTGAAAACGGGTGAACGCCTCCTGAAAATGCGGATTGTTTTGGCGTTCTGTTTCGATTAACGCCGCCAATTTATCACCGAGTTCCGGCACCGTGTCTTTGAATTCAGAGACCGCTGTATGCCATGCGGAGATATTCTCCTCCTGATAGGTGAAGAAGGTCTGGAGCACTTGAATGAGGTTTCTCGGCTCGGTGATGTCAAGATCGAGTTGGAGTCGTCCGTGTTGATAGAGAAGTGCATGCGTCGGAGACTGGATGACAATATTTTTCGAGGGGTAGCCTGCAGCGAATTTCTTGTCCGCTTCAACGTGTAGGTCGTCCTGCGTATCTTTTGCTTCCCAGTAGCCGTGTGGTAAACCGAACGCATCAACGACTTCACCGTCCGGTATGATTCGCCTTTTCTCCGGCGTGTAGTGTGTCTTTTCACAGAGGAGGGTGAGGTTGGAGCGATGGCAATAATGCTGGAGCAGATTTTGAAACGCGGAGCGGACAGTGCCTTCATTTTCTGCACCGTGCTGTGCATATCTTTCGAGTTCAGTATAGTAATTTTTGATGGGCTTGTGTGTCGGTTTGATATTGAAATCTGGCATCTACTTTCCCTATATGTTGTAGGTGAGCGAAACAATGTCAAATTATACATAGATTAGGGCGGAATTGCAAGGAAAATTGTTTGTATAGCAGAACCATTCAGTTCTCCCGTAGGAGAGGGATTTCCAAATCCCAACATATCGTTGTAGGAGCGAGCTGCGCTCGCGACCCGTTGTGATTGCTGAAAACTGAAGACCTCTGAAATCCTTACCAAGAAACATTGACAATTAAGCGTTCACACCCTATAATACCGTTCAAATCAACACGGAGGAAGCGAAATGAATTTTGACATTACAGATTTAGATACCGGTGTTTTGGCAGCATTGAGTTCAGTGACTGTGTTCTGGGGAATTGTGGTCGCAGTTTTAGGTATCTTAGTAAATATCGTTTTCGCGATAGCGGTCTACCGAGATGCTGTCCGTTTAGATCAGACAAGGGCTCTGATTATCGCTGGTCCTGCGATATGGGGGATAGCCACCCTTTTTGGGGGCGTCGTTACAGCAGCGATCTATTGGACAATGCATCACTCGCGCCTAAACCCAGATATCCCGATCGCGTCCACAGAAAATGAAGAGGATTAAACTAAAATATAGGTCAGACGCATTTTGTCCGCCTACAAACCGATGAACGCATCCGAAAAGCAAGAATACCGCGAGAGATGTCGGCACCCTGAAATCCAAGCACTCCGTCCGGAAACAGAAGACACCGACGACGTATGGATACCGACACTCGAACAACTCCAGCAACTTCTAACGCAGAAACTCCCCTATCCGGATCGGTCCGTCTTTCAACGCACCGCGGACGGTTGGGAATACCAGACCTACTTCCGTGAATGGGCTGCCGATTACGGCACCTATATTGATACGCATCGACAATTTATCGATACTGATGCTGAGAGCGTGCTTTTGCAGGTATTGATGGCACTACTCGGCATCGGTGAACGATGGATGGTTTAGCAGAGGAAATTATGAATTTTGGACAAGTACTTACAACGATTGAAGATTATAAACAAGCAGGCATCTCGCTTGAAACCTTAACAACACTCCTGAATGACGCATTCGGCGATTGGCTCGCATCACAAGGCGTGAGTCACCTCATGATGTTAAGAGATAACACAGTATGTCTGAACGTGAGAGGCAAGTTAAAACACGCCAATCCCGCGAGGGGAATTAAATTCCGCTCCCGATTTCTTGTGATTTCGCTGGATCAAGTGGATGACAATCCAGAGGCAATAGCAGATGCACTCAAATGCTATAACTCAGATGGCGATGGGGCTTACGTTTGGGTTATTCCTGATGGCTACATGGCAGCACTAACGCCAGCAGAGCAAAAGTGGGAACAGCAAGGTGGTGGCTATTTCTCACACGAATCTATCTGTATCTCCAACACTGCCGATATAGACACCCGTTGTCTTTTAGAGGTGCTTTACGAGGATCCCGCGATGGAGAACGTCTCCTGTGAGTTTGACGTACCCGCACATCGTTCGGTGCACTATCGGCTCGATAAACTCAAGGACGCTAACGGTGAACCGTTGATTGCCAAAGATGCCCCCGTCAGTTACAAAATCACGAGTCGGGACGCACGCGTCGTCGTCCAAGGTTCGCGTATCCTGACAAGCGGTGAAAATAGCATATTTGCCAGTTTCGGAACCGTGATGGCGTGGTCACCGCAATAGGCAATTTTTCTCTGTAGTGCTACTACAGGTGGAGGCTTACGAGGATAATATCAAAAACTCTTGCATTTGAAGGTTTGGATAGTGTATACTGAAATAAAAGGAGCACCCAACGGATGTCCTGGAATTGCTCGCGAGTGGACTTTCTGTTAAAAAGATTCTTGAAGAAATGCCGGATCTGGAAGCCGAAGATATTCTGGCATGCCTCCAGTTCGCTGCTCACAAAATGGACACTCCCGTAACTACGATATGAAGTTAAGGAGATAGACGATGGATGTGCAAGACTGTTTTGAGTTTATTGATGAAACCAGTATCCGCATCAAGGGGCACCGCATCTATATTGACGAGGTGTTAGAAGAACACTTACAAGGCAAAGAGCCCGAAGAAATCTTGTGCTGTTTCCCAAGACTGCCCTTAGAGAAAATCTACGCTACGCTCCTCTACTATGAGGCGAACAAAACCGAGGTGGAGGCTTACTTAGCACGGGTGACGGAAGAAAAAAGAAAATCAGAAAAGGAATGGCAGCGAACCCAAGGGGCGACGCTTCTATTCGTTGAAGAGCGAGAACGCCTCCGAAAAGAGCAGGCAAAACAGATTGCTTCAGGAAAGTTCAACCCGCTTTGGGATGAACCTGCATGAGGCCACAATTCCTCCTTGATGAACACCTCAGCCGCGCGATTCTGGAACAACTCCGTGAAATGCACGTTCGACGCATTGGAGACGCGGGCGTACCGCCTTTAGGAACGCCTGATCCAGACATCCTGATATGGGTTGAACGCAACAACTACATCCTGGTTACCAACAATCGGACGACCATGCCAAAGCACCTTACTGAGCATTTGCAAGCTGGCAGGCATCTCCCTGGAATTCTTTGTTTCCCACAGCGGACCTCAATTGGTACTTACATCAAGGAATTGCGTAGGGTTTGGGACACTTTTACACCTGAGCAATATCAAGATGTTATACAATATCTACCGTAAAAACAGAGGTAAAGAATGGAACTGCAAGACTACTTTGACTTCAATAGCGAAATTGACATACGCATCAAAGGGCACCGCATCGCTATTCAACACGTGTTAAATAAGTATCGAGAAGGGAAGGGAGTTGAGGATCTCCACCGCCGCTTCCCGACTTTGTCCATGGAGAAAATCTACGCTACTATTCTCTATTACCTTACCAACAAGTCGGAAGTAGAGGTCTACCTTGAGCGTGAGAGGCTTATGGATGAAGAAGCTGGAAAACTAATAGAAGCGTATGGCAGAACCCCTACACTGATTAATTGGGAAGAACGCTTAGAAGCAGCTCGACAAAAACTGATCGCCGAAGGAAAGTACCCCATGATGCCGCAACCAGTGTCAGAAGACCCCGCGGCGTGAGAATGCTTGTCGTCTCAAGCGCGGATTTATCATATTTCGCAGATTTTAGAGCCACCTAAGAGGTCCGCTACTTTTCGCAAAGGGTCGGTTTTCAGGATTTATTTCCTTATTAACATTTTGCGGGTTGTCATGAAATCACCAGCAGTGAGTGTGTAGAAATAAACACCACTCGCCACAGGTTCACCTACCTTGTTTTTGCCATCCCAATACACCGCACGGGTGCGACTCTCATAGATGCCAGCGACTTGATGCCCTAACACCAACGTCCGAACCAAAGCACCATCCGCAGCATAGATATGCACTCTCACATCGGCTGGTTCGGCAAGGTGGTACGGTATCCACGTCTCTGGGTTGAACGGGTTCGGATAGTTCGGCAGCAATGCCGTCTTATCGGGAAGCAATAATGCCAAAAGCCGTTGGAGGTTTTCGATGCCTTGCTGGAAAGCAAGCGATCCGTCACTTTCAATCCGCGCCTGCGCGATCCAAGCTTGAACCGTTGCCGGGTCTAATGCTAAGTTTTCTATAGCGACATCGGAAGGCGCGGCTGCCGCGGTTGACTCACCTAAATCTTGGGCGACAACAATCAGGTCTAAAACGTTAATAGTTCCATCCCCGTTTACGTCAAACTGCGCGTTCGCGGACGCATCTTCCCCGAAGTATTGGGACACCAGAATGAGATCGAAAACGTTTACCTGACCATCCCGATTCACATCCGAAGCAAGGAACGCACCCGCTTCCACAGTAATCACGATTTCAGGAACGTCTGAAGGGATCTCCTGACGGCTACTCGAGCCAGCAAAGAAATCGCTAAATGTCACGCGGGTTTCTCCGGTCGCCTTCGCCGTGAATGTGACCAGGAGTAGGGTGCCTGTGCCACTCACGCCACTGCCGAACCTTGCTGAACTTAACTTCGCGATCTCACCCACAGCATTATCAATCGTGCCTTTCAGGAAGAAGGTATCCCCGCCTTCTGCCTTCAGAAAATCGCCTTCGCTTACCTCAACAGCTTCAAGCACATCGGCGTCAAACGCAATATCCGTCTGCCAGCCTGCTAAATCCGTAACATCATTTGTCCTGAGACGAAGGGTGAAGGAATCGCCGAAGCGAACCGGTGTTACATCTGTGGAAAGAGAGAATGTATCATCACCCACATCCACGATAGACGGTTCTCCGACCGTGATAATCATATCAGGGGGCCGAGAAAAAATCGTTTCACCAAGACTGGAACCGGCTTGGAACTTCCGGAGTGCCAATCGGCTCTCTCCATTTGCGATCGCCGTAAATGTAACCGACAAAAGTGTGCCTTCGCCACTCGCCCCACCTTCGGAGGTCCGCGCCGCACCTATATTGGTGATTCTGCCTTCCGTGTTATCAATCGTGCCTTTCAGAAAGTGGGTGCGCCCACCCTTTTGCTTCAGAAAACCGCCCTCGCTTACGCTGTTTGCTTTTAGTACTGCGGGATCAAAGATAATGTCAGCTTGCCAGCCTGCTAAGTCAGAGATATTTTCCGCCTTAAGTTGAACCGTGAACCTATCATCAACCTTAACCTGTGTCGCTGCTGTGGAAAAGGAGAATCTGTCACCAGGGGATAACACCGTATATTCAGCCTCTGGTGCGAACCCAAAATGCCCTCCCAGATGACCATCCCACTTGTGGACAGAAATCAATAAGACGTTTTTTCCCTGTTTCAATGTGGCTGGGAAAAATACCTGGTAATCAGTACTCCAACCATAATGCTCATTAATCAACTGCCCATTCAACCAAACCTTGTGATTATCAGCACTTCCAGCAAACATCGTGGTCTTCTGCTCTCGCGGCGAATCCAGTGTGATCGAACCATAAACTATATTTGAGACATCACTGCGGGTACCCAACATTTTTCTGATATTATTCCAACTTTCAGACGTAATTTTGCCGGATGTCCAGACTTTGTCGCCGAGGTCCTGTCCCTCCATGGCACCGTTTGTAGCAATCTCCAACTCTGTTACATCACCACCACTTGCTCCCGCGAGTAAATCTTTGTTACGGAAGTCATCAAATCCTAATCCCGGGAACTGCACCCATAACCAGGGACCTTTTATTTTTGGACCTCCTTGGCGGAGAACACCGGGATTACCCGTTGACTTGATAAGTGTTTTCTCAACTAACGCTTCGAGAGGTGAAAAATTGGATATTGCATTGTTACGGAGGTCTAATTGCTCTAAGTTGCTTAACTCCGCAAGGGAGGATACGTCTGATATGACGTTATTTTGAAGGTACAACTCTTTCAAGCTCTTCAACTTCTCCAAAGATGATATGTCCGATATAACGTTGCCATCAAGATTCAAATGCGTCAAACTTTTTAAACTTGCCAGCGGTGACACGTCCTCTATCGAGTTATCGTGCAACGTTAAAGATTGCAGCTGGGTTAACGCTGCCAGTCCAGAGATGTCTGAAATACCCGTATGGTTGATTACCAGTCGCCTCAAATTTTTTAAGCCTTTCAGAGAGGGTAGCGTATCTATCCTTCTATCGTGACCAAATTCTATCCATCGGAATCGTGGTAATTCTGCTAAAGATGAGAAGTCGGTGATAAGCGTATTCCGAGCTTCAATGCCTTCCAAACTTCTGAGACTTGAAAGGGGCGATATATCCAATATCGGATTGTTTGCAATCCCTATCCCGTTTAATTTTATTAGACTCTTCAGAGGCGATAAATCTGTAATCTCGTTCCCCTCAAGACCGAGCCAGTCCACGTTGACTAACTTCGCAAGCGGTGACACGTCGGTTATCTTATTCCCGCGGAGCTTGATGTTATTCAGCCGCGTCAAGTTTCTGAGTGGAGATAAATCGGATATGGCATTATGACGAAACTCGATCCGTTCCAGATTCGTCGCAGCCTCAAGCCCTGTCAAATCGCGTATCTCGGCATCGTCTGCGATAAGATGTGTCAATGTTTCCATTTCAGTGATTGTTATCGTTGTCGCATTCGGTTTACCGAGTGCAGCAGCAACGGCAGCCAATAAATTTCTATCTGGAATATAAGCCACATCTTCGATAGGTGTGGGTGTTGGTGTTGGTGTCGGGTCTACGGTGCTATCCTCGGAGTTGAGTGCATCGACTATATCAGCAAAATCTGCTGTCCACGCGTCCCTGTTAATAGTGCCACCACCTAAAAAGGATGTCAATCCGAGGTTTTGTAAAGATCGTCGCTCATGTATCTGTTGCACAAACGCCTCTGTCTTGAGTCCTAAAGCCGCGGCAGCATCCGCTGCGTCAAGCGGTTGTTCAAACACTTCGTGTGCGCGATGCACCGGTTCATTCTCCTCAAATCCGCCACCTGTCGCTTGGACGAGTGCCTGTCGATACCTTTCGGTATCTTGTTCAAGAAGTGTATCCATTTTATCTTGCCCGACATAAAGACGGAGCGCCTGCGTTTTATCATAGGTTGGGTTTTCTGTGAGTTCAATGGTAGTTCGCATCACATCTTCAAACGTCTTCATGCCTTCGGTGTGGCATCCGATACAGGATAGCCCATTGCGGACTGCGGGGTCGCTTGCAGCGGGGTTTGAAACAATATTGGTCGGTGCTTTATCAATTCGGTTGCCTTTGTCATCAGAAATGTAGTATGCCTGTAGTCCATTCGGCAGGTTGAAAACAATCTCGCCCCCATCGTGTTTAAAAGAGAGCGGGTGTGTCCGGATATTCTGTGCGCCGACACTTCCTGCGAAGTCGTAACTTTTCCAATACGCACCATACTGAGAGGTGTGGCGTTCTACGACGCGATTGTTCTTCGAGACACCTGACTTAACGACCCCTGCACGCGAGACGCGGATGCCAGGAGATTGCTGTATATTCCGTGCCACATTTATGTTCAGTTGTTGTTCTAAGGCGAGGTCGGTATCCGGTAGATGCAGAATATCATGGTAAAGGGGCGGCAGCGATGCGGTCGCAAGAAACCAATCGGCGTGGATAAACGGCACGTTAGATTTCGTTGCCTGTCGCAGCTGTGTCAGTTTTTCAAACGGATCGGCTTCTGTTTCCGGGTCGAATTCACGGGTGTAAGGATAGTCTTGTTCAATCCGTTGCCACACATCATCGCGCGTATCCCATTCGTCCCATTCATAGTGACGGAGGTCAATATAAAGCAGTGTTTGTCGTGGGTCGATAGGGTGTGGCTTAATAATATCGTGTCCCCAGGAAAGACTATTCACCAGTTTAGAAAGCGCGTTCCGATAGGCTTGCAGTTTTTCAGGCGTTTCGCCAGCGTTGTAAAGATGCGTCAGTGAAAAATAGCGCGCATAAGGACGCTCATGAGGTTGCAAGCTATCCAGATGTGCTTTTATGGTGTCGAGCAGTGTATCTGTTGTAATAAAGTTGATATCTTGTTCAACCGTCCAATCCAAGGCACCTTCGGTTATCCATCTATTGATGGTCGCAATCGCTTGTGGGGAGAGCGCAGGCTGTCCGCTTGGCATCCGTTTCGCGACATCCGTCGTGATAAGCCGTAGATAGAGTTCGGAAGCATTCGGGTTGTTGGGAACAACACTACCACCCGCAATGAGTTGGTCCCTATCTGCTATCAGAAGATTTTCTGTAAAAGTACCGCCGGGACCGTGGCAATTCAGACATTTATTTTCAAGGATAGCGTAAGCTTGTTGTCCGAGTGTTCCTTGTGCATACGCAGTGTTTATGCTGAAAACAACAATAGCTAAGAGCACAAGAAAAAGAATACGATTTTTCATGAAGTATTTCCTTATTTCTTTATTAACATTTTGCGTGTTGCAGTCAAATCGTCTGCGATAAGCGTATAAAAATAAACACCGCTGGCGACAGGTTCACCGAGTTGATTGCGGCCATCCCAATACGCCGCACGCGTCCGGTGGCGATAGATACCCGCAGCCTGGTGTCCTAAGCTGAGCGTCCGAACCAAAGTGCCATTTATCGCATAGATGCCGATCTGCACGTCGCTTGCATGTGCAAGTTGGTACGGAATCCACGTCTCAGGATTGAACGGATTCGGATAGTTCGCAAGGAGTACCGTTTCCTTGGGGAGCAACAACGTTAAAAGCTGTTGGAGGTTTGCAATGCCTTGCCGGAATACAAGCGACCCATCGTTCTCAAGTCGCGCCTGTGTTATCCACATCTGTATCACCGTTGGGTCTAAACCCGTGCTGCCGAGTGCGAGGGCAGAAGGTGCAGCAGCAACGCCGCTGAGGTCCCCGAGGTGCCCCGCGACCGAAATGAGGTCTAAGATGTTGACCCTTTTATCGCCATTTACGTCCGTACGCGCGTGGGTAGGCTTGGCTTTGCTCAAGTCTTGACCCACCAGAATCAGATCCAGAATGTTTATTATCCCATCTTTATTGACATCCGATGCCGACACTTGAATCGTGACTTTCTTATCGGGGTGGTTCACCGTATATTCTGCGTCTTTGGCAAAACCAAAAAAACCGCTAAAGGCTCCATGTCCGCGATTGCAAACAGCTACCAACAAGACATTTGGTCCCTGTTTCAGTGTGACGGGGAACGCATCCTGAAAGTCACCAGCACCGCGAAGCACAGGATTGTAGTGCACCAACTCACCGTTGAGCCAGACCTTCACCTCATCATCGCTCCCGGCGAGCATCGTTGTCTGCTGTTCACGCGGTGACTCCAAGGTGACGGACCCGTAAACCACGTGATCATACACCTCCGAACCCGACCCCCACCCGAGGGCGTCTGTCATCTCATTAAGGTTGTCACCACCGGTAGCGGAGAGGGTGTGCACCTCCCAGACACTGCCTCCCACAGATTTCCCTTCCGTTGCACCAAAGGTAGCCACTTTCACCTCACTGGCTGCCCCTTTCGTCGCCTTAGCAATCAGATCTGTGTGGTCAAGGCGCGCCCCCGGCACGATCACCCATAACCAGGGTCCTACTATTTTTGGACCGGCATCCGGGAAAGCGGAGTTAATGAAATTCGAGTGTGAGATTGATGTTTGCTCGGAGAATCTTTCCAAACTCGATACGTCTGCTATCGGATTTTCCGTAAGCCCCATCCATCCTAAGTTGGGCAAGAACGCAAGCGAAGAGACATCTGTTATCCGATTCTGACTCAGGTCTAACCAAGTCAGGTTAGATAACGCCGAAAGCGGAGAGACATCCGAGATCGCATTGCGGTGCAGGTCAATCCAGGTCAGCCCGTTTAATTCCTCAAGGGACGATACATCCGATATGTCATTACCCTCAAGACTGACGCGTGTCAACCCCGTTAAACTCGCCAACGCAGAGATGTCGGAGACTTGATTGCCGGGGAGATAGAGTTCTTTCAAACTTGTTAACCCCTCCAAGGGAGAGACATCCGATATTTCTCCACCACAAATGTTTATCACCCGCATCTTTGGTGATTCCGTCAAAGGGGCGAGGCTTAATATAGGGGTGCCCCAAGAGTGAAAGCCGCTCAGACTGATGAGTCCTGTAAGTGGCGACAGATCAGCCACAGGATTGTGGCTCATATTGATCCACTCAAGTTTTACTAAACCCGCAAGCGGAGACCAGTCTTCTACAACGTTATGTCCCAAATTTACGCCCCGCAAGTTGGCTAATCCTTCAACCGGTGATATATCGGATATCAAGTTATTCGAAATATGCAATCCACCTAAGTTGATTAACCCTTTAAGGGGCGATATATCGGCTATGGTATTATCGTGTAATTCTATGTGGTGCAATCTAAGCAATCCTGCAAGCGGTGATATGTCGGATATCAAATTGTGGTTAAGCTCCAGGGAGTCAAGATTTATTGCCGTTTCAAGCCCTGTCAAATCGCTAATCCCTCTGTTATGCGCATCAAGGCGGGTCAACGTCTCCATCTCCTCCACTGTAATCCGGGCATCCAGTGCTTTACCGAGTGCCTCATTAATCGCTTCGCGAAGGTTATCATCCGGAATGTCAACGGTCTGTGCCACCGTCGTCAGTGGAAACACAAAGAACAATGTGGCACAAAAAATAAACGTGTGAAGAAAAACGTGTTGTCTATGAGTTCGTAGCATGCAGTTTTACCTCCTTAGGTGTGGGTTTCCTGTAAACGTGCAAGTTGTTCTCGGAGGCGTTCGAGTTCTGCCTCAGCTTTCTGGCGTGCGATGGTTTCTTGTGCTGCGCGTGCCTCTGCTTCCTCAGCGCGTGCCTCTGCTTCCGCGGCGCGTGCCTCTGCTTTCTCTGCCGGGACTTGGAGCCATTGCTCCGCAACCGGGTCGTAAACCGCCAAACGCCTATCCCGTATATGGAAGTCCAAGCCCAGAACATCCGAATGGATCCCGCCATCAACACCCGGTGGAATTGGGACATAGACACCCTTTACCAATTGAAAGCCCATCAAGGGTGAAGGCAGGTAAAGTGCCTCGGCATCATAGAGGAGATAATTCGGTATGCCGAGCGCGGCGTAGAGTTCCATCTTGTCTGTTAGATCGTTCCGATAGGTGGTTTTGCTTGAGAATTCCATCACGAAGTCGGGTACTTTGCCTTCTTCCCATACTTTGTAGGTGTGTCGCAGCTTTTGACCGATACCGAAAGTGATCAGCACATCCGGGGCACAAACTGCGCGCGGGTTGCCCTCTACGTAATACGTTAGAATATCACCGGAGACATAGACCTCCGGCCTCTCCGAGAAATGTGCCCTCAGCGTCTGTATAAGCCAGATAAGGATTTCAAGGTGTAAGTCGCTCGCTGCCATAGGTTCACCGTCCGTGTCAGGGTAGATGTCTTCTGCTGTGTCTGTAGGTGCGTAAGGCATATTACGCCCATTTTTGTAGGTATCCATCTGTGTTCTCCTTGCCGTGGGATGTGTGAAAAACAAGACTAAGGTTTTGATAAAGAGTATACCTTGAGGCTACAAATAAGGATACCTTAATATTAGGTAAATGTCAATATTTTTCGAGTGGAAAATATGGATGGAGAGACACGATTTACACACACGAAGGTAACCGTAGGGGTGTTTTGCTTGAGCGTTTCTTCAGGTTACCCAACCCCTACACATTATGCCTTCTGCTTCGGATTCCAGAAGGCGCAAATCACCGCTGTAATCGGAATCGCCAGGACTAAGCCGAGCGTGCCAGCCAGCAACCGCACAATCTCCGCTGAGACGACACCGATACTCAGCAGCTGCGCCGGTGGCGATTTGAAGAAAGACAGATCCGGCGCCGTAATCGTGACGACAAGCAGCAACTCCACACCGAGATAAGCAAAGACCAGTGTATTCACCATCGTTCCAAGGATGTCCGTGCCGACGTTGAGACCGGAGGCGATGAGTCGCCAGGTCGGCATGTTCGGGTTCGCCTTGCGAATTTCCTCCATACTCGATGCCACCTCAATCGCACCATCCACAGCGACCCCTAACACACCCATCAACATCCCCGCCAAGAGGATCTGCACGAAATCGAAGGGCGGTGTGCGCGTCGCCTCTATAATATCCGCCGAGATCGCGTTCTCTAACCCAGAGAAATGAAGATGTTGCTGCGCAAACAGCACAATCAGACCTGCGACCAAGATACCACCCATCGTCCCGAGCACGGCTGAAAACGTCTTCCGACTCGGACCGATGACAAACACCAGCGACACAAACGCCACCGCACCTGAAGTTAGCGTTACGATGAAAACCGCATTCGCGCCCTCCGAGATCAACGGCAGCATGAAGAAATAGATGACGGCAGCAGAGATGAGCATCGCGCACGCCGTACGGATGCCTTCAATCCGACCCACGAGGATAATCAAGAGCAGCATACCCCCAACCATCCAAATCAGGAAACGGTCTCTACCATAATCTTGGACGATGTTAACGAGACTGATTTGCTCAGGATCCCCGGCGACACGGCACAGAATAACGTCACCCGGCTCCGCGGGGATACTCAGCAACGGCATATTGTGGTTGACAATGTTCCGTAGCACCAAGCGTCTGCCTTTATACATCCCGCTCAGCATCTCCACTTCAAGGATATGATGCTCACTTTTTGATTCATAGACATTGAGGACAGTCTGCCGTCCCTGCTCCATTTCACGAATACTATAGGTCTGCTCATACTCTTCATCCGAGAGCAGCCAACGACTGTCTTTCCACGGTTTCACTGAGACGGTGATTTCGTCAGAAAACGGGATGTTCTGTTCGCCGAACGCCTCACGTAAAACGGCAGGAACACTCCGCTTGTCCAGATCACTTATCGCACTGCTATCAACCTCAAAAAGGAAATTTCCGTTCGACTCAAGCAACCGGACAACTCTACCTTTCGCGTACTCCGATTGCTCGGAGATCGTCGCGGAGAGCCCGTGTGTCCGGTAGTATACAAAGATTGTACCAATCAGGACAATAGCCATAGCGATAGGCACAGCGATACGTGCTTTGCTGCGCGGCGGGTCGGCACGGAACAATTCTTCTAATTCCTCTTCCGAAGGGAGGTCCTCATGAATTTCGGATTTGTCCACCTTCGCGTATTGCGTCAGGAATCCTGCAACGGATGCAGCAATCGGGACTGTCAGCACCAATCCAATCGTGCCGACCACCGCTTGAATAATCGCCACGGCCGTCGCTTCATCGTTAACGAGACGGAGAAATGGGTAGAGGTAACCGACCTCTGGGAACTCAATGCGCGGGAGCAGCATTGTCATCATGTGCGCACCGAGATATGCAAAGATGAGCGTGTCCGCCATCGTCCCCATAATATCACGCCCGACATTCAGCCCCGCTCGAATCGCTTGTCGGACGGTGATGTTTGGGTTCACCTGTTTGACTTCATGGACACTTGAGGAGATGGACATACTCACATCCATCATTGCACCGACAGCCCCCAAAATGATGCCAGCGGAGAGAATACCTGTGAAGTTCCAACCATGTGAGGCAGGGGTCCGCCACAGCGCAATCCCGAGTTCAAGGAAACCAAACTCTTGTGCCAACCCTGTCAGTGCCATTGCCTGTTGACTAATCACCGACAAAATACCGACAGCCGCCAAGCCACCGAGTGTCCCAAGTACCCCGGAGATGACCTTGAAGCTAAACCCTGTAATCAGGAGGAAGGTCGTTAATGTGAGGCACGCAGCAATGAGAAGGGCAACGCCGATTGGGTTGTAACCGCTGATCGTCAATGGCACAAGTACGTAAACAACAGCAAGCGCAGTGACAAAGAGCGTCAGAATCGCGCGGACACCTTTCATCCCAGCGACAAGTATCATCAGAATGCCTAAAGCACCCGCCAGATACAGCAGGAACGGCGTGCGGAAGTACTCGCGCATAGAGACCCGATCAATTTTCGGGTTCATCGGGTCCCGGAGCGGGATATCAAGGAACAACACATCGCCTTTGTGCAACACGCGGTCCCCGAAGGCGCGGCCGGTCCAGATGTTATTGACCTTAACCACCTCACCGCGAAATTGCCCAGAGAGGATACGGAACGACAATACCTGGTCGGCTTCGTCGCTTGTGTCTATGCCAATAACGCGTCCCAAGCAGACCAGCACCTGCAATGCACCGTCGTGCGTCACCTCCGCGAACCGATAAAGCTGGACGTGTAAAATCGCGACACTCAGCAGGATAAGTACGATCGCAACGATTTTGATGTTTTTTTCTTTCATATTGTATTTTCAGTTCAGTCCGAAAATGTGACACGCCTATAAACATGATCCAAAAGGAGCTCACATTCAATTGAAGTGACAGGCACTACATCCTCAAACTTTTGAAATTCAGTTGCAAGCCACTGGTTTTCTTGTCGGAGATGATGTTCCAAGTGGATTCGGTTTTGCGAAATCAGGATGCATTCTTTCAGCGATGTAATCTGTTGATACCGTGTAAATTTCTCGCGCCGGTCATACGCTGCAGTCGAAGGCGACAGGACTTCTATCACAACAGTTGGGTTAAGAAGCGTGTCAAAAACGTCATCTTCAAAACGTGGTTCCCCGCAAACGACAGCAACATCCGGATAGAAGTAGGAGACGGGTGCGTGCACCCGAACGCGCATATCGCTGGCGTAGACGAGACAATCCTCGTCCACCAATTGGTTATAAAGTTGATTTGCTGTATTCATTGTAATGATATTGTGGGCGTTGCTCGCGCCCGACATCGCTATTATCTGCCCGCTCAGATACTCACTTTTGGTAACCGCCTTGCGTTCCACATCGATGTATTCTGCCGGTGTCAGATATGTCTGTGCTGCAAGTGTTGACATGCCTGCCTCCTCTGTGCCTGTCTTCTCAAAATCTCAAAACTTGTGAATCAAAGCAAAGGTAGCATTAATCTTCCCCTGCAAATAATATGCCAACCGTAATAGTTAATAATTATTAGTTGTTGGTTATAAGTTACTGCGTTGTGGTGTTCTGCTGTGAACTCTACAGGAGAACTGCCTGCAAGAAGATGTTAACCTATAACTATATTGCACGATAACGGGCAGAATGTTAGCAAAAAAGCACAAATTTGTGCAAAATGTTCAGAGATGCTTCCGAATATTTTCAGCAACGCTGCGGGGAATACCTTTCACAGAGAGCAACTTATCCAGGCTCGCTTCTCGAATCGCCTCAATAGAACCGAAATGCCGAAGCAGTGCCTGTTTCCGCTTCGGACCGAGGTTCGGAATCTCATCAAGTACAGACGCACTCAGCGACTTCTGCCGGAGCCGTCGATGATACGTAATCGCAAACCGATGCGCTTCATCTCGTAACCGTTGGATCATGTGCAAAGTCGGGTTATCTTCGCGCAACACAATCGGTTCTGATTTCCCCGGCACAAAAATCTCTTCAATCCGTTTCGCAAGCGCAATCATCGGAATATCAGGCAGACCGGACGTAGCGAAAGCCTTCATCGCTGCCTGTGCCGCGCCCAGCTGACCTTTCCCACCATCAATGAGCATCAGATCCGGCAGTTTATTAAATTTTTCATCGTCTGCGATGGCACGGCGGAAGCGGCGGGTGATCACTTCTTGCATCATGGCGAAATCGTTCTGCCCTTCAACCGAGCGGATCTTGAACCGGCGGTACTCATTTGAAGCCGGCTTCCCATCCTCCAAAACGACCATTGACCCAACAGCAAACCGATCACCGAGATTGGAAATATCGTACGCCTCAATCCGTCTGAGTGGGTGTTTTAATTCAAGCAGTTCTTGCAGTTCAACGAGTGCTGGTTCCACACCACTACTATAAACCACGTTCTGTTCACGTTGCGTCAGCAGAATTTCAGCATTTTTCGATGCCAAAGTTTGTAGCTTCCTGAGCCGCCCCGCTCTCGGCACATGCAGCCCGACACGACTCCCGCGCTTCTCGCTCAGCCAATTTTCGATCAGTTCTACGGATTCAATCGGTATCGGCAAAACAACCGTCTTTGGCACGAAGACAGCATTTTGATAATACTGCGAAATAAACGCACTTAACGCCGTCGCAAGCCCTTCTGGATCTGCATCATTGAGGTAGTAGTGTTCACGTTCAAGCAGCTTGCCATCTCGCACCCGCAGCAACTGAACGCACGCAATATCAGTCCGCGCCGCAATGCCGATGACATCCTCGTCTGCCGCGGAGACACTATCCATATTCTGTGTTGTAATCGCTTGTTGAACGTCTTTAAGCGTGTCACGATACTTCGCGGCAGTCTCAAAATCGAGTGCCGCCGCTGCAGCTTCCATCTGTGCTGTTAATTCTTTAACAACAGCGTCCGTATTCCCACTCAAGAACTGACAGACCTTCCGAACGATCGCGTCGTAATCTGCAACACTGATCTTATCTGCACAGGGGCCCGGGCACCGACCGATGTGATAATCCAAACAGACCCGGTACCTATTTTCTGTCTCCGTGAGCGGTAGGGTACAGGTACGGATAGGAAAGAACTTCGTCAACTGTTTAACGACTTGCCGTGTTGAACGGACATGAACAAAGGGACCAAAATATCGTGTGCCGTCGTTCTCGGCTTTACGCGTAATATGGATACGCGGAAAGGGTTCATTCGTCGTTACGCGTAGATACGGGTAGCGTTTATCGTCTTTCAGTTTCACGTTGTAGCGGGGCTGATGCGCCTTAATCAGGTTATTTTCCAGAACCAACGCCTCTACTTCCGTCTCTGTGACGATATAATCAACCTCAGTAACATACCGCATCATTTGAGATGTCAACCCAAATGTAGATTTCTCGCGAAAATAGGAACGCACGCGCGTCCGTAAACGGACCGCTTTTCCGACATAGATGACAGTGCCATCGGAGGCTTTCATGAGATAAACCCCCGGCGCATTCGGAAGAGATTGCCACAATTCTGGGGTCGCCTTTTCCTGTTGCTCTGTGTTCATCTTTATGCTCCTGTATTGGTTTCTGGCACGTTCCCGTGGTTACATCTACTCCTGAGAGAACTGAACTTTCGCATAGATCGCCTGTAAAGACAATTCACACCCTATCGAAACGAGAGAAAACACGTCATCAAGCGAGCGAAATTCTGTCAAATCCCAGTCCTGTCCCTCTCGTAGATAGTGTTCAACGCAAACGCTACCTTGTGAAATAAGCACATACTCACACAAGGAATCCAGTTTCTGATAGGACGTGAATTTCTCACCGCGGTCATAGGCTGCAGTTGAGGGGGAAAGCACCTCTATCAGAACAGTTGGATTGAGAAGCGTATCAGAGTATGTATCGTCAAAGAGGGGTTCATCGCAAACAACTACGATATCCGGATAGGTATATGTCCCTGCAGCACTTACTTTCACTCGCATATCGCTCGGATAAACTTCACATAACTGATTGCGTAATTGGACGTGGAGTTCAACCAGTGTGTTCCCCGTAATGAGATTATGTTCACGACTTGCCCCGGGTATTGCATAGATTCGCCCATCGCGATATTCGCTTTTCGTCAGTGCTTTCCGCTCCCTGGCGAGGTATTCTTCAGGCGTGAAGAGCGCTTGTGCCGCAGCAGTTTCCATAGTCTCCATAATTTTCTTCCTTCTCACTCGGTTTTATAATGAATCCGAAAAATAAATAGATCTCTTTGTAGCATAACCTGTTAGGTTGTGCCAGTCTGAGTGCCCATTAGAGGCATTCAGACTGTTTGAGAGTGCCCAATTAATGATAGGTTTTACTATAAGACAAAACTTTCTCATACACCGCCCGATAGATAGGTCTACCCTCTAAGATATACTTGGTTTCAAAGTTCGTGGCGATATCGCGATCCGGTTTGAGTTCTGCATCAATAGGATGAAGTGTTGGTAAACCTGCAAGCCGTTCCTGAATCTCTTGGAAATACGCCGCATAATCTGTCACAATATACAACCTACCTCCCTCTGCGTTGAGTGTACGCGTCAAGGCTTCCAAAAAATCTTGATTCCGAAAAATCCGCCGTTTTTGCTGTCGCTTTCTCGGCCACGGATCCGGGAAGTAGATATGATACGCCTGCACAGATGCCGCAGCGACATATCGCGTCAAAAAGTAGTTAGCATCCGTCCACGCGAGGCGCACATTAGAAAACGTCCCTGACGCTCTATCAACACCGAAATGCCGCATGTACTTTTCAAACCGCTCCCGTGTTAATTCGACGTACTTCTGTGCCCGCTCTACGCCAATATAGTTAACTTTCGGATGTCGTTTCGACGCTTCAAGCAGGAAACGTCCCTTACCGAACCCAATTTCTATTTCCACCGGATGCGTATTCCCGAAAAGCGCTTCCCAATTAATCGGCGCAGCCACCTCACTGAGCGAAACAGCCTGTTCTGTGATAATGTCAATCATCTGGGAGTGAGAAGTTGTATTCTGATAGTAGAGGTCCGTGTAGTTCGGATTTTCGCGCATTTTTTCTTTTTAGGTATTTTATAGTAAAGCCCATAACTATTGAAACACATCAAATCAAAGCGATTCCCATCTTATTCTCCCCTGATAAGGGGGGTTAGGGGGTTATCTTCTCTCAAGTGTTCATTTATTTTCGGATTTTAGTATAAAATTCAGTTTCTTCTTAGGACGAAAAATATAGTTCGTAATGTAATGGAGAACGGATATACGGCATGGCACTTCAAATCCTAAACCCACCTGACCGAACCGCAAGGAAAATTAAAAAAACGAACCGCAAGGTATTATAAAAAAATGTGGAGATGCGTTTTAACCAAATTATCCTGCGGTTGATAGCCTAACACCTCAACAGCACCGCTTATATCAAGATAACTCTGCTGATACCCATCAGAGTTTGCAGAACGTCCATACGTAACCAGATATTTTACCGGTCCCTCGTAATCAACAGCCAATCCGAAAAGTTGAACGCAATCTCGCGGCGTTAGGAGCGTGCTACAGTGGCGAATGCCGCTCGGTTCGTACGTCCCGCTGAAAGTCCCGATACGGATACTAATGAACCGCATATCGTGTGCATCCACGAGATACCGTCCCGCAATCTCTGCCATCCCCTTCATCGCCCCGTACCAACTGTCCGGACGAAACTGGTCGCCGGTAGAGAACCGAGGTGGCGAGCTCAACCGCTCATTCCAACCTGAGACGTGATTCGTGCTGGCATATACAATCTTCTGAATACCGCCCTCTCGTGCCGCTTCAAACAAAGTCATAGACGCACCGATATCGCTGACTTCACCCGGCACCTTCCCAAGCGAATCTTGGCGGATGTATGCCAGATGCACCAACACATCTTGCTCGCGGCACAATGCCTGCATCGCAGCAGAGTCGCGAATATCAGCGATCACCACGCGTGAATTCGCGTCCACAATCGGATTGATATCCATCAATGTGAGTGTATAGGTATCCTGTTCTTCCCACGCCTTCCAGAGCGCGGTGCCGACTGCGCCTGCTGCGCCTGTAACAAGTACGCGTTTTTTCATATCTTCCCCTTCAAATCAAAGCTATTGCCCGTTCTCCGCCTCCAACGCCGCCATAATATCAGCGTGCACGACTTTCGGGTCAGCCACCGGTTGAACATAGAACCGATCAATCGCCTGTCCACCTAATCCGGAACACTTACACATCTCAACGTTCAATCCGAGCTTCGCCAAGATACCGCTGAAGTAGTGAAGGAACCCCATCTTCTCCTCACCAACAACGACAATCTCTGAGTAACTCCGTGCCGTCTCAACACTGACATCATCAACTTGCCACGTGTCATTCAGATTCACATAGTGCCGCTCAAAAATCTGGTCGAGTGTAACCTCCTCTGCAAGGAGGCTCCGGATGTCAAAATCGAGGTCCCGTTTCAGATCCTCGTCAAGTGGCATCGGCTCCCCGCGGTGATGGAGCGGTTGATGGACAAGTCGATAGATTTCAAGCTCAATATTCGTATCCTGTTTTGTATAGACGCGCGCGTCTCGGACATCTATCCCATTCGCGAAAAAGAGACCGCTGACTCTGTGTAACTTCCCGATCCGACTTGGACTACAGAGATGTAGTTCGGTAAATCCGGGACGGTCAACAAATTGGACGATCCCCGCACTCGCTGTCGCATCTGTTTCTGTAGCAGCCGCTTCTGCTTGTGTTGTCATCTTTATATGCATAGCGATCTCCTCAGGCGAAACGCTAATACGGTAGGAGACCGGCATGTGATGAAGGAATTGCTGAAATTCTTCAACAGGGGCGAAGGCACCCCACTGCGTCTCCTCTTGACCAACGAAGCGAGTGCGCGCCACCTCATACAAACTCTTCAGGTTATGCTTAACGACATGGCTGAAGTTCTGTGAACCGTTGGCTTTGGAATCGCAATAAGTGAGCAGATACAGTGCCGTTAAACGCTCTAACGAGTTAACCTTCTTACAGAATTCGGCGATCGTGCTTTCATCCCAATGATGATAGCGTGCTAATTCTATCATTGCCAGATGTTCTCGGATCAGAAAGCAGATATCATCTGTCTGTTGGGAATTGAACCCAAATTCGGGCGCGATGCGTTCCGCTTTCTCCGCACCCGTCATCGGATGCGTCGGATCCGGCTTATCTATATCGTGTAAGAAGAGTGCCATATACAGCGGACTCGGATCCGAAAGTGCACGAAATGCGGTGTTGAGCTCCTCTAATTCGGAAGTCGGGGACGGCGACACCGGGGCACCAAAACCGCCTGCCCCACCAAACGGACTACTCGCCTCCGTCTGCCGGATCTCATCCAGATAGCCAATCGCAACGAGCGTATGTTTGCCAACGGTATACGGATCAAGACTCCGTTCGCTCCGTGTCATCATCGCCTTTTCAAAAAGTGCCCCGCCTTCTCCGAGATGCGATAGGATATTGAGTCTATGCAACCGTGTCAGCGTCTTCGCGACATCGCCTGGTATATTCATCAATTCTGCCATTCGCTTCTGGAAAGAACCCCAATCAAATGCGTGAACGTAGCGCGAGATGAAGGTGGAAAGTGACGCATCAATTTCAAAATCGTATTGCTGGTAGTAGGTGAACAGTGTAAAGAGCTCGGCTGCATCCAACTCACCAAAATTATTATCCATGCAATAGAGCATATCTGTCCGGACCGCGAGCACATCGGAAATCGGGATACCGTTCGCCAACATCTTCCGAATTAACAACTCTGCTTTGAAATGCAGATATTTCGCCTTCGCGTAATATTCTGCCATGAACGCGTAACGCCCTTCGTCAGTCTCATCTGTTAATCCAAGGACGCGAGCGATCTGTGCCTGCAGCAGATCCGCCTTCTCAGGATGATAGGTAAGATCATCATGCGGCGCATCAGCAAGCACATGGAGTAAGTTTCGCACCTTGAACATGAAATCAAGGGACGGCATGAGCTGCTCATCGTCGTAGCGTTGGTAGATTTCAGGGATCGATATAAAATCTGGAAGCCCACAGATCCAGAGTGCATACTGAAGCGTCCGGAGTCCACCGCGTCCGGTTTTTACATTCGGCTGGTTGAGATAGATCGTATCCTCAGAAGCCTTGAAAGCATCCGCTTTGGATTTCAGCAGGTCCAACACGAGTGAGATATCTGATTTTTCAGAATGCACGGCTTTTCGGAAACGTTCCGTGAGCGTCGCGTCCCCCGCAATAAACCGCATATCAATCAGTGCGGTCATATCTTGGTAGTTCCACTGCGCTATATCCGCCAACGGCCGATAGATAAAACTGAACTCAAATCCCGGAATCACGGAGTGGAGGCTGTCAAAAAAATCGTAGAACCAGCGGATCAGTTCCAGCGTGCTCTCATCGTAAATATCCTCTAAATCCACAGACGAAGTATAAACAACGTCCACATCCGAAAAATAGCAGAGCTCATTTCTGCCGTAACTACCGACACCATAAAGTGCGACATCCGGCTTCCATCCTTCCAATTCTGCTTCTAAGTCAGCAGTGTCAATGTCTGGAAGTTCCTTCAACACGTCAATCTGCTTCTGGTATTCGTCCCGAATCTGGAAGGCGGCAACTTCATAAACCTTCTGAATCACGACATCCCACACCTGTGTATGTATGCCACAAGCACCAAAACCACTTTCGCCCGCTAAGATACGGCTTTTTAACTGCTCCCGCTCGGATTGGATGAAAGCAGCAAGCTGTTTTTGCAACGCTTCAAAAGGCACATCTAAGTCAGGTACATAGGTATTGAGTCGTTTTTTGATCTGTGTGTTATCCATTTCGATCACCCCTAATATATTAGCGTAGTCCAATTATCGCGCAGCTACCTCCGAACGATGAAATGATTAAAGGTTCCATTTAAACGCATTATACATCAAATACGGAAAAAATACAACTGTTGTTTCAATAGCACTTCCTAAGAACGCTACTTTTTCCTTGACAGACTTCCGCAATATTGTTAACATGCAAAATCAGGAGTTCTGAAAATGAGCAACACCAAATATCGTGTAGCCATCATCGGATGTGGACGGATGGGGCAAAACTATGCGGAAGCATATACCACCTATCCCGACACAGAAATCGTTGCGATCGTTGATGCCAATGCGCAACGGCGAGATGTGCTCGGTACGCGCTTCAGTGTTGATGCACTCTACGCAGATGTAGAGGCACTATTACACAACATCGTGCCGGACATTGCTGTTGTTGTCACACCTACCAAATACATGAAAGATGCTGTGATTGCCTGCGCCGAAGCGGGTGTCAAAGGCATCTCCACGGAAAAACCGATCGCCGCGCGCCTCCAAGATGCCGATGCAATGGTTGATGCGTGTGCAGAACGCGGCATCGTGTTCGCTGGTGGGAACCTGCAGCGCGCAATGAACGAGGTACAGGAAGCTGCATCGCGTCTCCACAACGGTGAATTTGGCGACATCAGAGGCGTGAGCGTTCACGGGTTTGGTGGCGAGATTTCTGGTGGTGGATGCCAACACATCTCGGTCTTAAGATTATTCGCGAATGCTGAAGTTGAAGAAATCGTCGCGTGGGGAACACCACCTGAAGCGTTAGCCGCAGAAACCGATGAAGGCTTAATCATCAACGGATACTTCCATCTTACAAATGGATTGGAATGTAGCGTATTTGGAACACCAACGACCTCCCGCGGCGTAGACGTTTGGACAGACGAATGCCTCATCCGCTGGGATTGGAATCCACCTCAGATTTTCAAAGGTTATGATCGACACGGCAATCGTATCCAATTTGAGCCGAATTACAGTCCGTATCCTTGGAGCGAATTCAGTTATCTGACAGGCTCAATCCGCTCCTTTTTGGCAGCAGTTGATGGCAACGGACACCCGTGGATTACAGGGGCAGACCTCCGACAGGCATTGGAGGTGGCAATCGCTGCAAAACTCTCCGCATCCCGAAACAGTGCCCCCATCAAATTACCACTTGAGGACAGATCCTTAGCACTTTACCCACGTCCCTACCGATGGCTCGGAGGTGACGCAACTGGCAGACCTCAAAGTCTCGAAGAAGCAAAGTCGTAGGCACACGCCGTGTGCCGTAACAGGAGGAACTAACGATGAACGAAGATCAGAAATATCTATTCGATTTGACCGGATTCCTCATCGTCGAAAACGCGCTGACACCTGAAGAAGTCGCACAATGCAACGCAGCTATTGATCACCACATCGACGGACTCAGAGAACGTGAGAACTCATTAGCAGGTGGCTCACCGGCACTTGTCGGCACCGCAAACCGGATGGACATGGGCGGGATGCTCTCATGGGAGCAACCGTGGTGCGAACCGTTTCGCAACCTCCTCGTACATCCTAACGTTAAACCCTATCTTGAAGAGGTATTGGGCAAAAAATACCGACTCGACCACGGTCCAGGACTCATCGCTATGGACAACGGGACAGAAGGTGGGACCTTACACGGCGGCGGGATTGAGCGTCCTAATTTCTCTGAAGCGTACTTCTTCAAATACGGAAGAATCTATACAGGCTTGACAGTCATCGAATATATGCTTGCTGATGAAGGCCCCGGTGATGGCGGATTGGCGATCATCCCCGGAAGCCACAAGGCGAATCTTCCTTGCCCGACCAACATGAAACGATACGAAGAATATCAGCATCTGGTACTTGAAGTCAACGCCAAAGCTGGCGATGCTGTCATCTTCACTGAAACCTTGACACACGGCACGCTCCCGTGGAAAGCCGAGCATCAACGCCGCGCTTTGCTCTACAAGTTCAGTCCCGGATTCCAAGCGTACAGCGCAGGCGCGCACCAAATCACATATCCCGATTATATTGAGGACATGTCCCCAGAACAACGAGAAGTCATGGAGGCACCCCACATCCGACACTAAACCCATTCAGGACTTACGTGGTTCCTCTTAAAGTCCCCCTGATAAGGGGGATTTAGGGGGTTGAAAATAAGGAGAAACCCGTGTCAAAACTACGCGTTGCTGTTATCGGCTGCGGCGGCAGAGGCCGCGGCCACATGAAAATCCTCTCACAATTTGACGATACCGAGCTTGTCGCTGTCTGCGACCTTGTTGAAGCCGCACGAAATAACGCCGCGGATACGTTCAACGTCCCAAACCGTTATGAAAGCATTGACGAGTTATTGGACAGCGAAACCTTAGACGCTATCTTTGTGGCGACACCTGCGCACCTCAACGGTGAAGCAGCACTCCCGTGCTTTGAACGCGGAGTCCACACGCTTTTAGAAAAACCACCCGGTATGAGCGTCGCAGAGACAGTCGCCTTGCGTACTGCTGCAGAGCAAACCGGTGCGAAAGGGATGGTAGGCTGGAACCGTCGTTTCCATCCGATTATCGTTGAAGCGAAACGCCAAGTTACCGCACGCGGGCCCGTCA
>CAZQIP010000287.1:0-2815 GCA_964593655.1 uncultured bacterium
GTGATATGTGTACCCAATGGGAGAACGTTTCCATCAAAAAGCGGGGTTCCTGAGGTCGTCGCACAAATAACAATATCCGCGTCCTGCACTGCCGCTTGTGGCGTAGGAACGAGGTTGACTTCGGGGGCATCTATCATCCACTCCGAAATTTCAGCAGCGAGTTGTTCCGCTGAGGCTTGTGTCCGGCTGATGAGGTTAACGCTTGTGATGCGCCTAACCGCCATCACCGCCTGCAGCTGTGCCCGTGCCTGAACACCTGCGCCAAATAACGCGACCGTTTTCGCGTCCTGCCGAGCGAGCAGATCTGCCGCCACGCCACCCCCAGCACCGGTTCGGAGGGCAGTCAGGCTGGCACCGTCCATAAATGCTTTTGGGGCACCTGTGACGGGATCAAGGACCAAGACGGTTGCGGTGATGCGCGGTAGGTTGAGATTTGGGTTGTCGTCATAGACAGAGACGACTTTGATGCCGAACTCGCTGCGGTCGGGTAGATAAGCGGGCATGATGAGCGTAACGCCTTTGTCGGTAGAGAGATGTTGCCGTGGCGGCGCGATTGCCTTGCCTGCCGAAAGTTGACTGTAGGCGTGCCGCATCGCGTCAATCGCTTTAGGCATCGGTAACGCTGCGCGGACATCGGCGGCTGAGAGAATTCTAATAGACATAAAAACTATTCCACGTGAATGACGACTTCCACCACATTGAAATTGAGAGTACGTCTGGCTCGTAGTAGTGCGATTCATCGCACGTCCACCGTTCAGAAACGGGCAATAAATTGCCCTACTACGAGCGGGGTTACTCCCAATTTTAGACTTGGCAGACTACTACGGCTTCACCCAACACATCCATCTTCGGTATAATCCCCAACCCTGGTTCTATTGAAGCTGCCATTCTACCATTGGTGCGTTGCGGCGCGCCTTCTGCTGTGCTAACGGTAACATAACTGTTAAAATCCGTTGCGGTGAAAAGGAATTCTGTCGGTGTACTGTGGGCGAGATGCGCAATCGCGGCGGTTGTAATATCACCGCCCCAACTGTCTTCGATCGTCATCGCAACGCCGAGTTCAACACAGAGGTCTCTCGCGAGTTTCGCTTTGGTTAACCCACCGAATTTGCTTATCTTAATATTGACGACATCCATTGCACGGTCGGCATGACCGCGTAACAACGCGTGGATGCTGTCAATCGTCTCGTCAAGCACAAAGGGGTGGTCTGTGCGCTGACGGATCGCCAAGCATTCTTGGTAGGAGAGGCAGGGTTGCTCAATGTAGACATCGACATCCCTCACGCCTCGAACAACCCGGACAGCCTGATGCATCAACCAACCGGTATTCGCATCCGCAATGAGGATGTCCCCCGGTTGCATCCGTTCGGCAACGGCGTGGATCCGTTCAATATCGGTGTTTGGGTCGCTACCGACTTTCAACTGGAATTTGCGATACCCTTCCGCACGATAGGTTGCGACCTTCGCTGCCATCTCGTCAGGCGATTGTTGGGAAATCGCACGGTAGAGCATGAAATCGTCCCCATATCTGCCACCGAGGAGTGTGCAGACGGATTGGTTTGAGACTTTGCCGAGAATATCCCAACACGCCATGTCAATGCCGGATTTTACATAAGGATGTCCCTTGAGCGCGATATCCATCCGTCGGTTGAGGGGCAGCAGTTGCGTCGGATCTTCACCGATGAGGTGTGGTGCCAGCTCGGCAATACCGGTGCGTGTCCCTTTTGCATAAGCGGGGAGATAGAACGGTCCCAACGGGCAGACTTCACCGTAACCGGTAATCCCTTCATCCGTTTCAACGGAAACGACCGTGCTATCAAAAACGGATACGGATTTCCCGCCCGACCAATTGTAGCTGCCTTCGTAGAGTGGAAGGTCCACTTGATAAGCGTTAATACTGCGAATTTTCACATGGCCTCCAAAAAAAGATGTATCTCATATATTTATTATAAAACTCACGCCACCCAATCTACTCATTCCCGATTTGTGGAGAGAATAAAATTTCATCTCCTGCGCCCCACATCTCATCATACAATCCACTCCGAACGTAACGATGAAAACTTGAATATTTCCAATCCCTTGGGGCAGTCACTAAACCATGTTTTACAGGGTTATAATGAATATACTCGACATGTTTAGCATAATCTTGATCATCTCTAATCAGATGCTCCCAAAATCTTCGTTGCCAAAATGCTCGCTCCTGTTTACTTTGACGCGATTTAGAAACAATACCATGATGCTCGTCCTGACAATAACGACTAAAGTAACTCTTGATTAACCGCCATCGCATTGAAAAGTTGTGATCATCTTCAGGTAAAGTCCAGATACAGTGAAGGTGGTCAGGAAGCAAAACAAAAGCATCAATATCTATAGGATGTCGTTGTATTGTATACCGAAATGCTCGGCGTAGTAATTCCACATTAGCAGGGGTGCAAAGGAACGGTCGGCGATTATGGGTAACAAGAGTAAAGAAGTACGTTCTGCCGCTGATTTTTGTTCGACGATATCTCATAATATACATTACCAACAATTCTATTTTTATACTTTAATCGTAGGTTCGGTTGAAGAGGAATCAAGTAAAAGGTCAATAGAAAAGAGATATATCAAGTCCTAAGGAACCTGAATCCCCCAAACACGAGTGAAACCCAACTTTACAGCCACAACATCCGAGAACCTTCAAAGCCTATTCAAGAACACAATTGAAACCCAACTTTACACTTTAATCGTAGGTTCGGTTGAAGAGGAATCAAGTAAAAGGTCAATAGAAAAGAGATATATCAAGTCCTAAGGAACCTGAATCCCCCAAACACGAGTG